>CAZCJI010000044.1:0-13393 GCA_964498625.1 uncultured Rhizobium sp. | reverse complement strand
TTTTGCATTCGTTGGTGGAAGTCTGGTGCGGCACGGTGGCCAGAACCCGCTCGAGCCCGCGCGGCTCAACTGCGCGGTGCTGGCCGGTCCACATACGTTCAATTTCACCAGCGCCTACGAAGCCATCTTCGGCGCGCAGGGGCTCGGCCTGGTGCGGTCAAGCACAGACATCGCGGAAATCGCGCACAAACTCCTCACCGATGCGAGCACCGCGAAATCTCTCGGGGCCGCCGCATCTGCCGTGGCAGCGACACTGGGCGGTGCGGTCGCCAAAACGGTCACTGCAGTTGAACAGCTCATCGCGTGCGATGCGCGCGCCTGATTTCTGGCAACAACAGGACGACTGGCGCGCGCGCCTCCTCGCGCCGCTGGGATGGCTCTATGGCGCAAGCGTGGCGTGGAAAGCGCGCAATGCTTCGCCTTACCGGTCCGAGGCGGCCGTCATCTGCGTGGGCAATCTGAGTGTTGGCGGTACAGGCAAAACACCTATCGGCATCGAAATCGCGCGATTGCTCGCTGAAAAGGCGCGCAGGCCTTTTTTTCTTTCGCGCGGCTATGGCGGCAAGCTGCGCGGGCCACTCGAGGTCGCCATCAGCAATCACGCGGATGAGGTGGGCGATGAGCCCCTGCTGCTCGCCCACACCGCACCGGTCATCGTCTCTCGAGACAGGCGCGCAGGTGCGCTGTTTGCGGTAGAACATGGCGCAGATGCGATCATCATGGACGACGGTCATCAGAACTTCGCGCTGGCGAAGGATTTGTCTCTCGTTGTCGTCGATGGCGAAGCGGGCTTTGGCAACGGCCGCGCTGTTCCAGCCGGTCCTTTACGCGAGCCGGTGGCACAGGGGCTCGCGCGTGCCGATGCCGTGATCGTTGTCGGCGATGGCACACCGACACTCAATGGCTTTTCCAAGCCCGTGCTGCGTGCGCACCTCACTCATCCAGAGTCTGATATTGAAGGCAGGCGCATGGTCGCCTTTGCCGGCATCGGGCGTCCTGAAAAATTCTTCCAGTCCCTGAAAGCGCAAGGCGCCAACCTTCTTGACGCAAAGAGCTTTGGCGACCATCACAAATATGCGGCGGGCGAGATTGCAAGACTGCGGTCGAAAGCGCGCGCGCACAATGCCGAGCTCGTCACGACGGAGAAAGACTTCGTCCGCCTTACGCCGCTGGAGCGCGAGGGAATTCGGGCGATGCCGGTGCGGGCGACCTTCGACGATCCCGCGCAGCTTGACCGCTTGCTTGACAGTCTGCCCGCGAAGGCTTAGCGCGCCTTACAGTATGTCAGACAGCGAATCCGAAAAGCCGTTAACGCCTGTGGAGCGCCTGCGCTACATCGGGGAGGCCATTCCCTTCTTTTTGTTCATGGGCTTTTTCCGGCTGCTCGGCATCGACGGCGCATCCGCCCTTGGCGGCTTTATCGGACGGCACATTTTCTATCGCGTCCGCGGTGTCATGAATCGCGCGCGTGAGAACCTGCGGGCTGCCTATCCCGACATAAAGCCCGAAGAGATCGAACGCATCGTCCGCGAGATGTGCGACAATCTTGGGCGCACAGTCGCCGAATATCCGCATCTCGACAAGCTGAAGCTGCACGGCCCCAATCCGCGGCTGGAGATCGTCGGCAAGGACATCGCCGATGCGGAGATCGCGCGCGGCAAGGGCGTGATGTTCATTTCCGGCCATTTCGCGAATTGGGAAGGTATGCCGGTGATGGCCACGCAACTCGGCTATGAAGGCGGTCTCGTCTATCGCCCGCCGAACAATCCTTATGTCGATGGTTACATCTCGCGCATGCGCGCCAGCGCCGGGCCGAAAATACAGATCGGGAAAGGCGCGCAGGGCACGCGCAAGATCTTCACCATGCTGCGGCGCGGACTCTGCATCCTGCTTCTGGTTGATCAAAAGACAGAACAGGGCGTGATGGCGCCCTTCTTCGGCCGGCCCGCGCCGACGACGCCGGCACCGGCCGCTCTCGCGCTCAAGCTTGGTTCGACATTGCTGCCGGCATCGAACGAACGGCTGAAAGGCGCACGCTTCCGCATGACGGTTCATCCGCCGATCGCGTTCACGCCGACGAACGACCACGAAGCGGACATCGAAGCACTGACCGCCAAGATCAACGCTGCGATCGAGGAATGCGTGCGTTACCGGCCTTCGCAATGGCTCTGGATCCACCGCCGCTGGAAAACCCCGCGCGACGAGACGAAAAATCTGAAGAAGACTTAGGCCTTTTCGGGCTGCGGCGTGACCGCCGACAGCGACGGATC
The DNA here is from genome assembly GCA_964498625.1 of uncultured Rhizobium sp. Classification (GTDB taxonomy): domain Bacteria; phylum Pseudomonadota; class Alphaproteobacteria; order Micropepsales; family Micropepsaceae; genus Rhizomicrobium. The sequence goes on along the minus strand of CAZCJI010000044.1, from coordinate 11,123 downwards.
GAGCCGCATCTGAAACCAGTTCATGCCCCAATGCAGATGCGGACCAGTGGCACGGCCTTTCATGCCGACAAGGCCGATGATATCGCCGCGCTTTACGGCATCGCCAACCTTCACCTTCAATTCGTCCTGATGGAGATACACGGTCGAGACGCCATGGCCATGATCTAACAACGTCGTCCCACCGGTCAGATAAAAATCGGTTTCAGCCAAAGACACCGTTCCATCCGCAGGCGCGTGGATCGGCGTCCCCTTGGCTGCTGCGATATCGACACCGAAATGCGGCGCCATGGTCGTGCCGTTGTCGATACGCTGATTGCCGAACGTTCCGCTGACGATTCCCTTGATCGGCCAATCGAACGCCTGGACAAAGTTCGTGGACACGGTGTCTTTCTTGCGCGCCTCATAGACCAGCGCATTCTCGCGCTTGATCCGCTCCTCTGCATCCTGTGGAATATCGACCGTGTTTTCCGGCAAACCGTCCACACGCTGAACATCGTATTTGCGCACCACGGGAACGACATCGCGCGTCTCGCTCTTGCCGTCGTCGAACTTGGCAACCACTTCGCTCGGCTTTGTCTGGTCGTAGTTCAGCCCGAACGCGAAACAGCCTTCCGGCGAAACGCTTACAGACTTTCCATCAATCGAGACGATGGCGCCCTTCGCTGTGCCGATCACAAGCGAGCCCTGCTGCAAGGAGCCTTTGATGACGAGGCGCGCGATGTCGGCACGCACGAGATACGGGATCGTCGCAAACGCACCGCCGCTCGAAAGAAGCAGGCGGCGGGAGATCATTGCGGCGTGCGCCCTGTCTCCTGCATGCGCTTCAGCGCAATGGCGGGAGACGCATAGGCCTCCTGCAGATCGACGCTCCAGTAGCGCAGTGCCTCCAGCGGAATGTGCGTGCCGGTCACGGCACAGACGACGTATGAGCCCGGCCGAACCACATGGTATTCGCCATCGAGATATTCGACATCGGCAGGGCCCTGCGGCCGAAGATCACGATCCATTTTGTTCATGCGCATATCCTATTCAGGGCTCGCGTCAGAATAAACTGCCCTGATTTCCGGACGGCTTACCGCGCGATTTTGGCTTTCCCGGGGCCGGTGCGCCGGATGCCACGGCTGTCAGGTCGCCATCGGCAAAGGTCAGTGACAGTGCTTCACCGCTCACGACCTGCGCCGCACGGCGGCGGATGGTTCCGTCCTCCGCACGGACCAGAGCAAAGCCACGATCCAGCGCGCTCTTGTAGCTCAGGCCTTCGAGAACGCGGCCAAGCGCTTCGATATGACGCCGGCTTTCGGAGATTCTCGCGCTCTCAATTTGGTTGAGCCTCCTGCCGTAAGCCATTGTTCGTTCACCGAGAAGACGGATATGAGCCCTGATCGGTCCGGCCGATAGCCGCGCGGCGACTCGGTCTTTGTTCCGGGCATGTGCGAGGAGATTCTGCGAGAGCGCCTGCCGGAGCCGTTCAGTCGCATGATCGAAGCGCTGGCGCGGCTGGGCGAACAACTGGTCGGCACGGGGCAAGACGCGGGCAAGCTGAGCCAGATGTCTGCGCCGGTCTTCCATGCCCTTGGTGAAGGAGCGCAGAGTACGGCGCTCGAAATCCCCGACCTGTCCCAAGAGTTCGCTGCGCAGCGGCACGGCCATCTCGGCGGCGGCGGTCGGCGTTGGCGCGCGGCGGTCGGAGACGAAATCGATGAGCGTGGTGTCGGTCTCGTGCCCCACCGCCGAGATCAGGGGAATCGTGCTCGCAAACGTGGCGCGCACAACGATCTCTTCGTTGAAGGCCATCAGATCTTCGATGGAGCCGCCGCCTCGCGCGACGATCAGCACATCGGGCTTCGGCAACTTTCCGGTGCCGAAGCCATTGAAGCCGGTGATGGCGGCTGCAACCTCGGCGGCGGCCTTGTCGCCCTGCACGGCCACGGGCCAGAGCAGTACGCGGCGCGGAAAGCGATCGTTCAGCCGGTGCATGATGTCGCGGATCACCGCGCCCGTCGGCGAAGTGATGACGCCAACGACTTCCGGGAGGAATGGCAGAGCCTTCTTATGCGCGGCGTCGAACAGGCCCTCGGCAGCGAGCTTCTTCTTGCGCTCCTCCAGCATGGCCATCAGTGCGCCGACGCCGGCGAGTTCGATCTGTTCGACGATGATCTGGTAGCGCGAAGACCCGGGATAGGTCGTGATGCGCCCGGTGCAGACGACCTCGAGCCCCTGCTCCGGCCGGAGCTTCAACAGCCGCGCGGTCTGCTTCCAGATGATCGCGTTGAGGACCGCCTTGTCGTCCTTCAGATCGAAATAGACGTGGCCGGACGACGCGAATTTCAGGCCCGAAATCTCGCCCCGCACCCGCACGAACGGGAACGCGTCCTCGACCGTGCGTTTGAGCAGACCAGCGATCTCGCTGACGCTGAATTCGGGCAGGTTCGGTTTTGCGGTGGCTTCGGACATGACTCACAGATGATAGTGGAAACCAACCGATTTTCCCTCTCCCCCATTGTTGGGGGAGAGGGTAAGGGTGAGGGGGTATCAACCATGCTTGCACCGCCCCCTCACCCCAGCCCCCTCCCCCGCTTCGCGGGGGCGAGGGAGATGGAGTTCTGATTGAAAGTCCTCCTCATCGGCTCCGGCGGCCGCGAGCATGCGCTGGCCTGGGCGCTGTCTGCGAGCCCGTTGCTCACCAAGCTGTATTGCGCCCCGGGCAACGCCGGGATCGAGACGGTGGCCGAATGCGTGCCGATCGCGGCCATGGATTTCGACAAGCTCGTCGCGTTCGCCCAGGAGAAGAAGATCGATTTCGTCGTCATCGCGCCGGACAATCCGCTGGTCGGCGGATTGTGGGACCGCTTCGAGGCGGCCGGCATTCGCGCGAGTGGCCCGAGCGCGGCCGGTGCGATCCTCGAAGGCTCCAAGGGCTTCGTGAAGGATCTCTGTCGTGAGGTCGGCATTCCCACCGCCGCCTATCAGCGCTTCCGCGATGCCGCTTCCGCCAAGGCCTTTGCCGATACGCTGGGTCTTCCCGTCGTGATCAAGGCCGATGGTCTGGCACTCGGCAAAGGCGTCATCATCGCCGAGACAAAAGCCGATACGGCGAAAGCCATCGATTTCATGTTCGAAGGCGGCTTCGGTGAAAGCAGCAGCGAAGTCGTCGTTGAAGAATTTATGCAAGGCGAGGAAGCGAGCTTCTTCGCGCTTAGTGACGGTGAGAATGTCGTCCCCCTCGTTGGCGCGCAGGATCACAAGCGCGCCTTCGATGGCGACAAGGGACCGAACACCGGCGGGATGGGCGCTTATTCGCCTGCGCCGGTTCTCCCACCGTCGCTCGAACAGATCGCGATGGACAAATTCATCAAGCCGACCGTCGCCGCAATGGCGGCACGCGGACGGCGCTATCAGGGTGTGCTGTATCTCGGCCTGATGATCACCACGGATGGCCCCAGGCTCGTCGAATACAATTGCCGCTTCGGCGATCCGGAAACGCAAGTGATGATGATGCGCCTGAAATCCGATCTGCTGACTGCGCTGCTGGCCATGCGCGATGGACAGTTGCGCAATTTCGATCTGCGCTGGAGCGACGACGCGGCACTCACCGTCGTGATGGCGACGAAGGGCTATCCCGGCGACTATCCTAAAGGCAGCGAGATTCGTGGGCTGGATCGCGCGTCGGCACTCGAAGGTGTGCAAATCTTCCATGCCGGGACGGCGCGCAAAGATAGCAAGATCGTCGCCAATGGCGGCCGCGTGCTGAATGTCACAGCCATCGGCAAGACTGTCGCCGAAGCGCAGAAACGTGCTTACGAAACGGTCGACCTGATCGACTGGCCAGAAGGTTTCTGCCGCCGCGATATTGGCTGGCGGGCTATCAGCCGCCCGTCCGCTCTTTGATCATCGCCATCTGCTGGACGATGGTCTGGGCCTGACGGATCGAGGCGGCGTCAATCAGCACGCCATTGAGCGCAACCGCGCCCATGCCTTTCGCCTGCGCGTCTTTCATCGCTGCAAGGATCGCCTCGGCGCGCTCCACTTCTTTTGCGGGCGGCGTGTAGATCTCGTTGGCGAGGGCGACCTGGCTCGGGTGGATCGCCCATTTGCCTTCGCAGCCGAGGATCGCGGTGCGCATCGCCTGCACGCGGAAACCGTCCGGATCGCCGTAGTCGCCGAACGGCCCGTCGATCGCCATGAGGCCATGTGCCCTCGCCGCCTGCGCCATTCGAAACAGGGGATAATGCCAGAGATCGTTCCAGTGCCGCACGCGCGCGTCGGGTCCGTCGGTCAACATCACATAGTCGGCATTGCCGCCTCCGATATTGGTCGTTCTCATGCGCTGCGAGGCGGCATAGTCGGCCGATCCGAAATGCAGGCTTTCGAGGCGTTTCGAACTTCCCGCAATCGCGTCGATGTTGGTCAGACCGAGCGCCGTCTCGATGATGACTTCCAAGCCGACCTTTTTCTTGCGGCCCACGAAATCGGAAGCCTGTGTGATCAGCATGTCGATGGCGTAAACGTCCGCCGCACAACCGACCTTCGGGATCATGATCGCATCCAGGCGCTCGCCCCCAGCCTCTACCAGCGCCAACACATCACGATAGCAGAAATTCGTGTCGAGCCCGTTGACGCGGACGGTGACGGTCTTGTTGCCCCAGTTCACATCGTTGAGCGCCGCAACGATGTTGTCGCGCGCGGAGTCCTTGTCCGAAGGCGCAACGGCATCTTCCAGATCGAGGCACACGACATCGGCAGCGCTCGCTGCCGCTTTCTCGAACAGCGCAGGCCGCGATCCCGGTACGAACAGCTTCGAACGATAAAGCCGCACGGGTGCGCTGGATGGAATGGTCGTGAAGCTCATGGCCGCCTTCTCCGCGACAAGGGATGCGCGGCTTCCACCACCGATGTCAACCGGTCGCTGGCGACGTGGGTGTAGATTTGCGTGGTCGCTATATCGGCGTGGCCGAGCAGCGTCTGCACACTGCGCAAATCGGCGCCGCCTTCGACCAGATGGGTGGCGAAGGCATGGCGAAGGACATGCGGCGAAAGCTTTTCCGGATCGAGTTTGGCCTTGAGCGCCAATTCCTTGAGCATCTGATGAATACGCCGCCTTGTCAGGTATCCTTCAGTCGACCGCGACGGAAACAGAAATTTGCTCTGGGTGCCTTTGGGGAGGAAGCTATCCCGTTCATTCAGATACGCTTTGATCGCGTCCCGCGCGGAAGGATTGAGCGGCGCCAACCGCTCCTTCCGCCCCTTTCCGCGAACGATGATGAACCCGTCCTTGCCGCGCACCGACGCGAGGGGCAGCCCAGCGAGTTCGCTCACACGCAATCCCGCCGCGTAGAGCATCTCGACCATGCACAGCAGCCGAAGACCATCCGGCCCTTCCTGCTCGCGCGCGGCATCGATCAGCGCGTCTACGTCGTCACGCGTGATGATTTTCGGCAGAGACCTCGCCCGCTTTGGCGCGTCGATGGCGGAGGTTGGATCGTCCTTGCGGATATTTTCCGTGTAAAGAAATCCGAAGAACTGCCGCAACGCGGATAGCTTGCGCGCCTGCGACGAGGCGGCGATTGCTGCCTTGGTCAGACCCGCCAGATATTTGCGCACATCGTCGCGCGACGCGCGTTTCATGTCCGCACGCCCGGCGAAATCGAGCAGATCGCGGCGATAGGCGGCAATGGTGTTCGCACTCGCACCGCGCTCGGCGCTCATCATGTCGAGAAAGGATTCGATCAGCGTCGCGTTGCTCACGCCGTACCAGGCCGGTAGAGCATCAAAGCGTGGATCGCGAAGCTTCGCGCGGAGTCTTTCAGGTTCATCGCCTGAAGCGCCCGCACGATCTCGATGGTGACGTCCGGCGCGAGATCGCCGGGCCCCTTGACGCTCACGATGTCGAGAATCCGCAGGATCGCCTCGCCCTTACGTTCCGGCGTCGCGGCAGCCAGCAGCATCTTCTGCATGACGGCATCGTCGGGCCTGCGCCCGGGAAGATGCTGCGCGCGCAAAGCCGAGGCTTCTGCTTTGGCATCCGCGGGCATCGTGCGGCCAAGGGCATCGTAGAGACCGAGCAGCAGCGCTTCCATCGGACGCGAGGTGCTCTGGGTCTTGTCCATTTCCTTGAGCATATGCGTCGCGATATGGCTCAGCGCAGCCTGCGCCGAATCATCCTTGCCGTCCGCGAGCCCCAGAACAGCATGCGCGATGTCGTTGTCTCCCAGCCAAGGCGCGGCAGCAGCCGTCTTGCCGGCCAGCAGCAGCGACCAGCCGATCAGCGGCCCTTCGTTTTGTGCCCCACCCCGCGGATCGATCGTTGAGGCAATGTCCGCCTGAAGATTCGCGGCGATCTCGAACAATCCGGCCTTGTCGCCCAAGGCCAGCGCCTCATGGATCAGCGCCGCTTTCTGCGCTGGGCGGCTTTCGAGTTGCGCGGCACGGCGGAGCAAAGCTTGCCCGCGGAGGAACGACAGCTTCGGCGCATTGGCGAGCGCGCCAGTGGTTTGTTCTGAGGTGAATATCTGCGCATCGGCAACGGATCGGAGTTCAGCTGCGGTTGCCTCGCCGGATCGGAGCGCGCGCTCCGCCGCCGCCAGGCGCAATTCGGGCGTCATCTTGGTATTTCGCAGGATGAGCAGGTTCACAACCGGCCCCGGCTGCTTGGCGATATCCGCAGGAATCGGCAGCCCCGCCTTTCCCAACAGATAGATGTGCAACGGTGTCGGCTTGGCGATTTTCTCGACGGGCTTCTTCGTACCGGCAACCACGTTATTGACGAGTGTATTGAATGCGGGATCGGAAATTCCCTGCGCGGTCATCACGTCGCGCGTGAGATCGGCGGTCGCCGTGTCCCCCGAAACCGCCGCGCAATAGGCACGCAGTTCCAGCCAGAAGGGATCGCTCAGCGTTGTGCGCGCAGCCGTCTGCGTCCCGCAGACTTCCTTGCGTCCTGCGAGCAGCAGAGCATTCGCCTGGACGCGCGCGAAATCGGGATCGTTTTTTGCCTGCGCCTGCGCGGCCAGCGCACCGGCATCATCGACCATTCCCGCGTCCAGCAGTTTCTGGATACGGACCGTCGCGAAGGCCCGGCTGAACGTGCCGGAAGGCGAGTCCGCTTTCGTCAGGACGACCCGGCGTGCAAGCGCGTGCACGGCGCTGTCGGACGACGCAAGCGGTATCCTCGAGAAGAACTCATCGATCTGGTCGCGCGGGGAGCCGACCCAGATATTGGATTCCAGCCCGCCGCTGCCGGCCTCCAGCACGCCGGCAGTGCTTTCATCGACCGTTCCCAGCGTTCCGACCTGGACGCCCTGAGGCTTGGGAACGATAGGGCCCGAAGCCAGAGCCGAGTCAGAGCCGGAAACAGCATCCAGCGGCGCAGTTTCGACCTGCTCACGGCGTGCGGGAACGGGGGCAGGCGCGTCGGAGACAGCCCCATCGCCTGGCCGGCGATCTGGCTCGGATCGGAAGCTCCGTGCGACAGGTTGTGCCGTGTCGGGAGGATTGTCTTCGTTGTCGTCGATCAGACCTTCGGTCGAAATCTCCGGCGGTTCATCGCGCGATTTGCGCGGCGAGGTTTGTTTCGGCTCCGGCTGGCTCGGCGCAGTGTCATCGCGCAAGCCATCGCTCGATAGATCGGGCTCCTGGTCGCCCGACGTCTGCTGTCCGCCGAGCTGGCGCGGCGGCGCGGTTGCGTGTTCGCTGTCTTGCGCCAGCGCGCCGAATGCCGTCAACGCAAGCACGAGCGCGGCAACGCTAATGCGGTAGACGATCATCCGGCACAGCCTGCTCGTAATGCCTGGTGGCCGGCTCAACCGAGCCGCCATAGATGGTGAACCCCACCGCCCCGGCCAAAATCAGCACGACCACGGCGATCCCGATCAGTGTCACAAGGCCCGGCCCGTCATTGCCCATCGTTCGTCTGTTTGGCATCGCCGATATCTGCAGACCCTTTGTGGCGGAATTGCAGGCGAACACGCAAGTCCCGCTGGCAGGCCAGTCTTAACACGTGTAATTCCAAGGGGGATGGCGACTTTAGGACGGACCGTGGCGCTGGTGGGGATGATGGGGGCCGGAAAGAGTTCGGTCGGCCGCAGGCTGGCCGCGCGACTCGGCGTCGCCTTCAAGGATGCTGACAGCGAAATCGAGATGGCGGCGGGCTGTTCCGTCTCCGAGATATTCGAGCGCTACGGGGAGCCTGCTTTTCGCGACGGCGAGCGCAAGGTCATCGCGCGTCTGCTCAAGGAACCGCCGCTGGTGCTGGCGACCGGCGGCGGCGCGTTCGTCGATTCGCTGACGCGTTCCCGGCTGAAGGAAAGCGCGGTCACCGTCTGGATCAAGGCACCTGTCGAGGTTCTGATGAACCGGGTCAGCCGGCGCGGCGACCGCCCGCTGCTCCGCACCGCGGCTCCGCGCGAAACGCTCGAACGATTGCTCGAGCAACGTGCGCCAATCTATGCCGAGGCCGACGTCACCATCGAGAGCGACGACGGCCCGCATTCCACCATCGTCGATCGGATACTTCATGCGCTGAAAGAGCGCGGCGTGGCCACATGAGCGAGAAAATCACGGTCGGCCTTGGCGAACGCAGCTACGACATTCACGTCGACCGGGGATTGCTTGCACAAGCCGGCGCACTGCTGAAGCCCTTTGCGCGCGGCCCGGTACCGATCGTCTGCGACACCAATGTCGAAAAGCTTCATCTCGAAGCCGCCGAAGCCGCGATCAGAGGCGCGTCCATCGATGGACGCCGGGTGCTTGTAGAGCCAGGCGAAGAAACAAAGGCGTATTCGACGCTGGAGCGGCTAACGACCGTCTTTCTGACAACCGGCGTGGAACGAAGTGGCCTTATCGTTGCGCTGGGCGGTGGTGTCGTTGGCGATCTTGTCGGATTCGCCGCTGCGATCACCAAGCGCGGCATCCCCTTTGCCCAAATCCCGACCACGCTTCTGGCGCAGGTGGATTCCTCCGTCGGCGGCAAGACCGCGATCAACACGCCGGAAGGAAAAAACCTGATCGGTGTGTTCCATCAGCCGCGCATTGTGATCGCCGATACCGACCTTTTGAAAACATTGCCGCGGCGCGAACTGCTCGCCGGCTATGCGGAGGTCGTGAAATACGGCGCACTGGGTGATCGCGGATTTTTCGAATGGCTTGAAAGAAACGGGCCGAAAGCGCTCTCGGGCGACAGCGGTGCGATGGTCCATGTCGTCGCGCACTCCTGCCGTATGAAAGCCGGCATCGTTTCAAGGGACGAACGCGAGACCGGAGAGCGCGTCCTGCTTAATCTCGGTCACACCTTCGGGCATGCGCTGGAATTGGAAACGGGATATTCGGACCGTCTGGTGCATGGTGAGAGTGTCGCCATCGGTACCGCCCTCGCCTTCAGGCTTTCGGTCGCGCTGGGCCTCTGTTCCGGTCAGGACAGCGAGCGCTTTATCGCGCATCTGAAAGCAGTGGGCCTGCCCTCATCCATCGCCGACATACCGGGACCGCAGCCTGACGCGGACGCGCTGATTCAACATATGTATCACGACAAGAAAGCCGCTGACGGCAAGATCAACTTCATTCTCCTGCGCGCTATCGGACAGGCGTTCGTCACCAACGATGTTCCGATGGAGGCTCTAAAGAAAGTTCTCAGCTAAGGCGTGCATTGTGGATTGCGGAAGCGGAACTTGGACTGGCCATTGATGAACTCGCTTCGCATCGCGCTCGAGAACGCCAGCCATTTCTTGCAAGCGTCGCCCGTGAACGACATGCCCGTGTGCCCCGGATCCTTCGCCGTGAACATAACCTCGAAGCGGTTGGTCTTCATTTTCCGGGTGAGCACAATGGTCGCGATCTTGTGCGAAGGAAGTTCCCAAACGCCGTATGTCTGATCGGTGTTGCTCTTGAGCGCCCTGAACCTCGAATCGGATTCGGCGATTGGCCGAAACCCGGCATGAACCGCCGCTTCGCCGATGGTCGCCGCATCGAGCTCATCGGCCGGCACGACGAAGTCCGCAGCGTTGAAAGGATAATACGGAGCACCCATGGCGGCTCCGGCGGCAACAAGCGTCAACACACCGGCCAACAGCAATGACATTCGCATAGGAACTCTCCGTCTTTCGCCACAGGTTACCGCAATTCGCCGCCTGCCACCCATCCGCTATACTGCCGCCCTTGCTCGAGGATTCCCATGGACCCGTCTTCTATTTTCTTCTGGATCGGCGCGATTGCCGTGCTACTGGTCGTATCGGCGTTTTTTGCCGGATCGGAGACCGCTCTGACGGCCGTTTCGCGCGGCAAAATGCACCAGCTCGAGAAGGACGGCTCACGCGCGGCCGCGAAGGTCAACGCCCTGGTCGTCGACCGCGAAAAGCTCATCGGGTCGCTCCTGCTGGGCAACACCTTCGTCAACATTCTGGCTTCCTCTCTGGCGACAACCTTGCTGGAAACCAATTTCGGACCGCGTGCAGTGGCGATCGCGACCGTCGTCATGACCATCGTCATTCTCGTTTTCGGCGAGGTTCTTCCCAAAACGCTCGCCATAGCCAGAACCGATCGCTTCGCGCTGACCGTGGCGTGGCCGGTGCGCGGCGCTGTGGCCGTCCTCAGCCCGATTGTCAGCAGCGTCCAATATCTCGTTTGGAAGGTGCTCGGCGTTTTCGGGGTCGAACAGGCGACGAAGGCCGATGTCGTGCCCGCGCATGACGAGATACGCGGCACCGTCGAACTCCACCACCAGGAAGGCGGGGTCGAGCGCGAACACCGCGACATGATCGGGGGCATTCTCGACCTGCGTGAACTGACCGTCGGCGATGTCATGGTCCATCGCAAGAACATGGTGACGGCAGATGCCGACGAGTCCGCGCATGACACGATCGAGACGATCGTCGCGTCGGGCCATTCGCGTATTCCGTTGTGGCGCGGTGAACCCGAAAACATTGTCGGCGTCGTTCATCTGAAGGATATCATCGGCGCGCTCGTGAAGAACGGCGGCTCCTATACCGGCATCGACCTCGTGGCGCTGGCGACCCCGCCGTGGTTCGTGCCCGACACCACATCGGCGGAAGAGCAACTCGAAGCGTTCCGGGAAAAACGTGCGCGTTTCGCGCTGGTGGTCGATGAATATGGTGCACTACAGGGTCTGGTGA
>CAZCJI010000043.1:0-13528 GCA_964498625.1 uncultured Rhizobium sp. | reverse complement strand
CAACATGATCCGCACCGACAGGACACAGAACAGGATCGCGACGATGCCGCAGAGCACCAATCCGAATTCCTCCCCCGCAACGGCGAAGATGAAGTCCGAATGCGCATCCGGGATACGATATTTGATCGTGCCCGCGCCGGGACCGACGCCGAGCAAACGCCCATGCGCAAACGCTTTCAGCGCGAGGCCGGCCTGATAACCGGTCTCTGCCGGATCGAAGAACTGAGCGATGCGGTGGCGCACATGCGGGAAGAGCGCATAGGCGAACACGCCGAGGCCCAAGCCCGCGCCAGCCAACGCACCCATCCAATATAAAGAGACCCCCGTGAAGAAGAGCAGCGCGCCCCAGAGTGCGAGCAGCAATGCCGTCTGCCCGACATCAGGCTGCAGCAACAGGAACAGAAGCGCTGGGGCAATCAGCAGCAATGTGATCACAGGCTTGGGCAATCTGCTGGGCGCGCGGTCGGCGAGGATCGATGCGCCAAGCACCGCGAAGCCCGGCTTCAAGAATTCCGACGGCTGCAGCGTCATCCATCCGAGATCGATCCAGCGTTTCGCACCGAGCACTTCGCTGCCAGTGAACAGCACCAGGAACGTCCCGATCATCGCGAACGCGAACGTCACCGCGGCGACGATCTGCAGCTGGCGCAAGGTGAGCAGCGATGTACTGCCGAGGATGAACGCCGCGATGCAGGCGAACGCGACCTGTTTGGCGGCATAGCGGAAATCACCCGCTGTCACTGGCCCGCCGGTCGCGGCCGGACTCGCGGCGAAGGCGAGCATCAGCCCGATGGCGATCAGCGCCAACATGGCGAGCAGCGCGACCTTGTCGATCGTCCACCACCAGGTCGCAAAACTTGAACGGTCGGCACGGGAGAGCGTCATGAGGCCTCCCGCAGCTGTGAGAGCTTGGCGACGGAGGCGCGGAATTCATCGCCGCGATGCTCGAAATCGCGGAACTGGTCGAACGAGGCGCAGGCCGGCGACAACAGCACGACCGGTTGCGCGATACCCGAACGCGCGGCATCGGCGGACGCCGACGCGACCGCTTTCGCGAGCGAACCGGAAATCTCATACGGCACTTTGCCGTCGAGCGCGTTGGCGAAATCCTTCGCGGCTTCGCCGATCAGATAGGCTTTGCGGATTCGCGGAAAATGCTGCGCGAGCGTTTCGATCCCGCTCTCTTTGGCCCGGCCGCCGGCGATCCAGAAGATATCGGAGAAGCAGACCAGAGCGCGTTCCGCAGCATCGGCATTCGTCGCCTTGGAATCGTTGATGAAGCGGACCTGCCCGATGCGGCCGACATCCTCGATGCGATGCGCCAGGCCAGGGAAATCGATGATGGCGGAGGCAACCGCACGGGTGTCGCGCGCAAAACTCTTGGTCGCGGCATAGGCGAGTGCCACGTTCTGCCAATTGTGCGCGCCAGGCAAATGTGCTGCTTGCGTGAGATCGACAATCCGGTTCGCGCGGCCGCCTTGCGCGTCGTAGAGCACGCCGTCGAGCACGAATATCCCACGGCCCAGAACCTTGCCGACCGAGACTGGCACAGCCTGACGGCCTGTAGCCGAAATCTTCGTATAGATCGCGGACGTCTGGGGATCGTCCACGCCGATCACTGCAACGCCGCCTTCGGCCTGCTGCAACAGTTTCGCCTTCACGGCGGCGTAGTTCTCAAGTGTGCCGTGGCGGTCGATATGATCCGGCGTGATGTTGGAGAGCACCGCCGCGTCGGGCTTCAAACCGGGCGAAAGATCGATCTGATAAGACGACACCTCCAGCACATAGATCGTCTTCGCGCTGGGTTGTGCGAGTTCGAGCGCCGGCTTGCCGATATTGCCGCCGATCTGCGCATCGAAACCACACGAGGCGAGGATGTGCCCCGCCAGCGCAGTAGTCGTCGATTTGCCATTGGTACCGGTGATCGCGATGACAGGTGCGCGGTTCCTGCCATCGGCGCGAAGCTCGCGCGCGAAGAGTTCGACATCGCCGATGACTTCGGCTTTCGCCTCGCGCGCGCGCAGCACAATATCGTGCGGCGCAGGATGGGTGAGCGGAACACCGGGGCTCAAGATCAGCGCCTTGATCGCCTGCCAGGGCCAATCCCGCCACGGCAGCACGGTCGCGCCCTCAGCCTCGGCCGCGATACGCGCCGACTCCTTGTCATCCCACGCGTAGACGCGCGCGCCCCCAGCCTTCAGTGCGCGCACGGAGGCAATGCCCGACCGTGCGAGGCCGAACACGCCCGTATCCTGATGCGCGAAGGAGCGAGCCGCGATCATCCCTATCTCAGTTTCAAGGTGGATAGGCCGATAAGCGCGAGCACGACGGCAACGATCCAGAAGCGGATCACGATGGTCGGCTCCTTCCACCCCAGCTGCTCGTAGTGGTGGTGGATCGGCGCCATGCGGAAGACGCGCTTGCCGGTCAACTTGAACGACACGACCTGCACAATCACCGATACGGTCTCAAGCACGAACAGACCGCCGACGATGGCAAGCACGATTTCATGCTTCACCGCGACCGCGACCGCGCCGAGCGCGCCGCCAAGCGGCAGCGATCCCGTGTCGCCCATGAACACCATCGCCGGCGGCGCATTATACCAGAGGAAGCCTAGGCCTGCGCCGATCAGCGAGGCCAGGAATACGGTGAGTTCGCCAGTGCCGGCCACGTAGTGGAGCTGCAGGTAGTCGGCGAATTTCACGTTGCCGACGAGATAGGCGATCAGCACAAACGTCGCCGCCGCGATCATCACCGGTACGATGGCGAGACCGTCGAGACCGTCGGTGAAATTCACCGCGTTTGCCGCGCCCGCGATCACCACGCCACCGACGAGAATGAAAAATATCCCCAAAGGAACAAGCGCCGATTTCAGGAACGGCACAGCGAGCGTTCCGGAAAGATCCGGAGCCTCGGCGCGCATCATCAGCCATGTCGCCAGAAATGCGATGCCAAACTCGACCACGAGCCGGACTTTGCCGCTGACGCCGCCAGTCGAGCGCTTCGACACTTTGAGATAGTCGTCGGCAAACCCAAGCAGGCCATAACTCGTCGTCACCAGCAGCACGATCCAGACATACGTGTTGGTGAGATCCGCCCAGAACAAGGTGGAAACCACCGTTGGCAGCAGGATCAGCAGGCCACCCATCGTCGGTGTGCCCTGCTTCTCCAGGATGTGGCGCTGCGGCCCGTCTTCGCGGATCGGCTGGCCCTTGCCCTGCCGTTGTTTGAGCCAGCGGATCAGGCCCGGCCCCATCACAAACGCAACGAACAGCGCCGTGAGCACCGCGCCGCCGGAACGGAATGTCAGATATCTGAAGAGGCGCAGGAACGCGATCTGGTCGGCGTGGGGAAGAAGCGAGAGGAACTGGAACATCTATGCCCTCGCCTTCAACGCATCGATGACGACCGACAGCTTCATGCCGTTGGAGCCTTTGACGAGAACCGTGTCGCCGGGCTTGAGCACGGCGAACAATGATTTCGTGAGCTCAGAGGAATTCAGGGCATGGCCACCGCGGCGCGATGCCGGGAGCTTGTCCCACAGCGCCTGCATCTGCGGACCGCACAGGAATACAAGATCGGTGCGCGCATCTTCGATCGGCTTTGCCAGCGAAGCATGATGCTCGGCACCTGCCTCGCCCATTTCCAGCATGTCGCCCAGGACGGCGATACGGCGGCCCTTCGCAGAACCAAGCAGTGCAAGTGCCGCCGCCATCGAGGCCGGGTTGGCGTTGTAACTCTCATCGATCACTTCGACGCCGCCCGAGGTGAACCGTGCGCCGCGACCCTTTAACGGCGCGAATTGTTTCAGCGCTGCCGCCGCATTCAAGACATCGCCATCGAGTGCGGCGACGGCCAGAAGCGCGCCAACCGCGTTGCTTGCGATATGGCGGCCCGCCGCATCGAGCGAAAACTCCACCGGAAGCCCGCAGACATCGGCTTTGATATGCGCGCCGTCACCGATTTCGGAGTAGGCAACCAAACGCGCGTCGCTCCCGGCCTTCTCGCCGAAGGTCTGGATGCGCGAGACATGGCTTTGCTTGGCGCGTGCGATCAGGCGCTCGGCATAGGGGCTGTCTGACGGGACGAGCGCTGCACCACCGGGCTCGACACCTTCGAAGATTTCACTCTTCGCATCGGCGATCGCCTCGCAGCTGCCGAAGAATTCGAGATGCGCCGGCGCGATGGTGGTGACCAGCGCCACGTGCGGCCGCACGAACCCGACTAGAGAACGAATCTCGCCAAAATGATTCATGCCGATCTCAAACACGGCATAACGTGCATCCTGCGGCAGAGATGCGAGGCTTAACGGCACGCCCCAATGATTGTTGTAGGATGCGGCCGACGCATGCGTCTTGCCGAGCGCGCCCAGACCGAGGCGCAGGATTTCCTTCGTCGTCGTCTTGCCCGCGCTGCCGGTAACGGCGACGATCTTGGCATCGCTGCGGGCACGCGCCGCGAGAGCGAGGTCTTCGAGCCCGCGCTGGGTGTTGGCGACGACGAGCATGGCGCCGTCGGCGCCCTCGAGCTTGCGCGACACCAGCGCGCCACCGGCCTTCGCCTCGAACGCGGCGCGCACAAAATCATGGCCATCGCGATTGTCGCCCTTAAGCGCGACGAAAAGATCGCCTTTTTTCAGAGTGCGCGTGTCGATGGAAAGCCCGTCAGCCGAGAACGCCTTGGTCGCATGACCAAGGGTTGCGGCCTCGGCATCGCTGCTGGTCCAGAGCGCACTCATGCGGCTACTCCGCCGAGCGCAACCGCCGACCGAATGGCTTCCTCGCGGTCCGAGAACGGCCGCGTCTCATGACCGATGATTTGGCCGCTCTCGTGACCTTTGCCGGCGATCACCAGCACATCGCCTTTCTCAAGCGCGGCGACGGCGGAATGAATGGCTTCGGCACGGTCGCCGATCTCTCTGGCGCCGGGACAGGCCGGCAAAATCTCTCTGCGAATCGCCGCCGGACTCTCGCTGCGCGGATTGTCATCCGTGACGATCACGTTGTTGGCGAATTTCGCCGCGGCCGCGCCCATCAGCGGGCGTTTGCCTTTGTCGCGGTCGCCGCCGCAGCCGAATACGACTTGAAGCTTGCCCGCGACATGCGGTCGGAGCGCTTTCAACACCGTCTCCAGCGCATCGGGCGTGTGCGCGTAGTCGACATAGACAGGCGCGCCTTCGGCCGAAGTCGCGACATGTTCAAGTCGCCCCGGCGCGCCTTTGATTTTGGCGAGCGCCTCGAAAACCTTGCGCGCCTCGTCGCCAAAGCCGATCGCGAGCCCAGCGGCGACGAGCGCATTCGCGGCCTGAAAACCGCCGGCAAGCGGAAGCTGGACCGTGATTGGCTTTCCATTATGAGTGACGTTGAGCGTCTGGCCCTTGTCGTGGGGCCGCGCAGTAACAAGTCTTATGGCGTCACCTTTCGCGCCGACAGTCAGGACCCGCAGCCGGCGCTTGCGCGAAGCCTCGACAAAGCGGTCTGCGCAATCGGCATCCGCATTGATGACCGCGACGCCATCCTTGCTCACAACTTGTGTGAACAAACGGAGCTTCGAGGCGATGTAGTGTTCGAAGTCCGGATGATAGTCCAAGTGATCGCGGGTGATATTGGTAAAGCCAGCGGCCGCGATCTCCACGGCGTCGAGACGATACTGGTCCAATCCGTGACTCGAGGCTTCCACCGCCAGATGATCGATACCGTCGCGTTTCAGCTCGGCGAGCAGACGGTGCAACTCGATCGGATCGGGTGTCGTCTGCTTGAGTGAGATTTCGCCCTTTGCGGTCACGACCCCGATGGTGCCGAGGCTGGCGGCGGAATGATGCAGCTCCGTCCAGATCTGCCGCAGGAAGACGCTGACCGATGTCTTGCCATTCGTACCGGTGACGGCGGCCACCGTCTCGGGCTGCGCGCCAAAGAACGCCGCTGCGCGCCGCGCCAGGGCCAGACGTGGATTCTCGTCCGCAATGAAGCGCACGCCGAGTTCTTTTGCGCGCGCGCCAAGCTCCGGACGGCCGAGCACGGCGGCTGCCCCGCGTCCGACGGCGTCCTTGATGTAGTCCGCGCCATCCTTGTTCGTGCCCGAGAGGGCCGCGAAGAGATAGCCGGGTTGGACCGCGCGGCTGTCGGCCGCGAGGCCCGAGAATTCGTTCGACGCCTTCATGGCGTTCTGTCCCACCGTCACCGGCGCCATACTGGACGGCAATTCTGGCGCCATTATGTATGGCCTCGCACATTCTCCGCCGTTGTGAGCCGTTGCGGCACGCCAAGGATCGGCGCGATACGCGAAATCACCCGCCCCGCGAGCGGCGCCGACGTATAGCCCGCGAGCGCGAAACCACCCGTCTCTTTCGTCCCATGAGGGTCGTCCATCAACACGAACACGAGGTAGCGCGGATCGTCGATCGGGAACGCGGCGCAGAACGAGGTGATCAACGCGTGCGTGTAGCCATGCCCGTTCATCTTCGGCTTCTGGGCGGAGCCGGTCTTGCCGCCAACGTCATAGCCCGCGATGTCCGCCTTCTTGCCGGTGCCATTGGTGACGACATAGCGCAGAAGCTCGCGCATCTTCTCGCTGGTCTCGGGTTTGATGAGCTGTTCACCACGCGCGTCTTCGGGATGTTTCAGGAAAGTGGGCGTGATCTTGCGCCCGCCATTCACCACGGCAGCCGCCGCCGCCACGAAAGCGAGCGGACTAACCGAGAGGCCGTGGCCGAAGCTGATCGTCGCGGTTTCGATCGTGCCCCAGTTCGATGGATACAAGGGCATGCGCGCTTCCGGCAGCTCGGTGTGAAGCCGCGAGAGCAGGCCCATCCTGGTCAGGAATTCCTTCTGCCGGACGCCGCCTGAGCGCAGCGCAATCTGGCTGGTCCCGATATTGGAAGACAATGCGAGGATGTCGCGCGCGGCCAAAACTGCCGGCATGTGCTCGGCTTCGTGGATCGTGTACTTGCCGATCTTGTAGCCGTTGCCGATGGCGAACACCTCATCGGGCCGCATCGTGTGATCTTCGGTCGCCAGCGTGAACGACATGATCTTGAAGATCGAACCGAGTTCGTAAACGTCCTGGCCGATGATGTTGTGGGTGGTGTCGCCGGCCTTCCTGTCATAACCGTTGGGATCGAAGTCCGGCATCGACACCATGCCCAGCACTTCTCCGGTACGCACATCGAGCACAATGCCGCCGGCCTGCTGGGCGTGGAAATGCTCGCGGTTCTCCTCCACCTCATGCGCGAGGATGTATTGCACACGCATGTCGATGGAGAGATCCACCGGGTGATCGGTGTCCTGCAACCGGTCATCGAGACCGCGCTCAAGGCCGGTCAGGCCCACCATCGCGCCGTCGTCGTCGAAACCGGTAACGCCGATGACTTGCGCCGTCGCGCGATCGTTGGGGTAGTAACGCCTGGCGCTCGGCATGAAATCGATGCCGGGAAGGCCCAGATGCATCACCCGGTCGTGCATGTCCGGCGTCACCTGCCGCGCGACAAGCACATAGGGATGCTTGCCGTTGAACATGCCCGCGAGGCGGTTCGGATCCGTGCCCGTTGCCGTCGCGAGATCGTGTGCCGCCTGCATCCTGTCGTCGAACGCATGCGGACGCGCGTAGAGATCTTCGGTCGGGATATCGCGTGCGAGGATTTGACCGTTACGGTCCAGAATATCCGCGCGCGCCTGTTCGGAGAACCCATGGGCGCTGTGATGCGTTCCGCTCTGGAAGAGCGTGACATCGACAAGCCGCACCAGAACCAGGGCGAAGGCCGCGACACAGATGACCGCGCCGACGACGATCCGCCTCTGGAAGATGGTGGGCGCTTCCGTCATCTCAATGCGCGTCGCCGCTGTCGTTCTGCGACGGGACAACGGCATTGGCATTGCGTACGGGCGACGATGTCAGCGGCGCTTCGTCATCGCCGCGGCGCGGAAGAAGTTCGAGCGAGGACAGCTGCACCGTCGCGGTGTTGTCGAGGCCGAGTTTGCTTTGTGCGAGCGTCGCGATGCGTTCGGGGCTTGCGAGATGGTCCCATTCGGTCTGAAGAACGCCGATGGTCGTGCGCTCCCGATCGATCTGCCGGTCGACGCGATTGAGCGTGACGCCGGCAAGACGCGTCTGTTCGGAGACGTGATAGAGCGCCAGGATCGAAAGTCCCATCAGCGCCACGCAAAAGAAATTCAAAACGCGGATCATGTCGGACTCCTAGGCTGCCGGACGGATTCGTTCCGCCGCGCGCAACCGGGCGGAGCGCGCGCGGGGATTGGCCTCGGTTTCGGCGGCGCCCGGCATAAGCGGCCGCGAGGTGAGAAGGCGATAGGGTTGAACGGCACTGCGCGCATCCGGCGCGTGGCGCGACGGACGCGCTGCGGCATCGCTTTGGCCCGTGAGGTATTGCTTGACGATGCGATCCTCGAGCGAGTGGAACGACACCACCGCGAGACGGCCCTTGTCGGCCAGCGCGCGCGTCGCGGCGTCGAGGCCGCGTTCGAGTTCGCCGAGTTCGTCATTCACATGGATGCGCAGTGCCTGGAACGTGCGCGTTGCGGGATGGATCGCATAACGCTGCGCCTGCGGTCCCAGGGCTTCCGAGACAATGGCGGCGAGCTCGCCGGTGCGCGCGATCGGACGCGCCTTCAGGATCGCGCGCGCAACGGTGCGGGCGCGGTGTTCTTCGCCATAGCGCGAGATCACATGGATGAGCGTCTTCTCGTCGGCGGTGTTGACGAAATCGGCAGCGCTTTCGCCGTCCTTCGACATGCGCATGTCCAGGGGACCGTCGGCGCGGAACGAAAACCCGCGCTCCGCTTCATCGAACTGGAACGACGACACACCGAGATCGAGCACCGCGCCATCGACAAGGCCGCCGGCGATCTCATCCATGCGCGAGAACTCGCCCTGCACCAGCGTGAGACGTCCGCCGAAATGCGCGACCAGCGCCTGGCCCCGCGCAATCGCATCGGGATCGCGGTCGATGCCGAGCACGCGGCAATCCGCGGCTTCGAGGATCGCGCGCGAATAGCCGCCGCCGCCGAAGGTGCCGTCGATGTAGCGCGCGCCATCGCGCGGTGACAACGCGTCGAGCACTTCGGCGAGCATCACGGGGATATGGCCGCTCATCGCGTGTCCCCCGCTTCACGCGCGGCGCGCGCGCCTTCGAGACGCTTGGCCTTGACCGGCGCGTAGACATCGGGATCCCAGATCTGGAATTTCTGCACCATGCCGACGAACAGCACGCGCTCTTTCAGCTGGGCTGCCGCGATCATCGCATCGGGCAGACGCACGCGGCCGTTCTCGTCGATCGGCAACTGTGCGGTCTCGGCCACGATCTGCGAGGCGAGATCGTCATGCAGCGACGAAAGAAATGGATCGAGCGTCGCGAGATGCGCGGTGGTGCGATCCATCACAACTTGCCCGAATCCTTCGAGCGCGGGAAAAACGAACGACGCGCAGAGATACAAACCGCTGGTCTGCTGCGCGGTCAGAACCTGGCGATAGGACGCGGGAATGCAGACGCGGCCTTTTGCGTCCAGAGAACCCGGAAAAGTGGAGATGAATGATGCCGCAACCATGCGCGGAATCCCCCGCCCTTTGCGCCCCGGCTCCGCCGTGGGGCCGCTGGGGGAACCAGTGGCTTTAACCCTTGATCGGGGCTATGGGACGATATGGGATTTTATGGGATGAAATGGGTTCCGCGTCAATCGAAAAACCTGTTTGAAATGAGATACTTGCGAATCCACATCTTGATCTCTGGAGTCTAGCCTTGGTGGGTTGACCAGAACGAAAAGACAACTTTGAAAGGATACGGCAACACAGGTAAACAACCGCTTAAGAAAAACACGTTTTGTTCCTTTTCTGTTCTGGAGATTTCGATGTCAGACACGATTGTCATGCGCGCCATCGGCCATGTTCGCGGCGGCCGCGCCGAGCCCATCGATGACGCCTGGGATGCGGTGACGGCGCAGATCGCGCTCGATCCGGCACAGTTTGGGCTCGATGCGGCGGCCGCGCTTGATTCGTTTTCGCATATCGAGGTGATCTTCCACTTCGACAAGGCGCCGGCAGACAGGGTCAACACCGGCGCCCGCCACCCGCGCGGCAACACCGACTGGCCGCTGGTCGGCATCTTCGCACAGCGCGGCAAGGACCGGCCCAACCGCATCGGCGTGACGGTGTGCCGGCTATTGTCCGTAGACGGACTATCCCTCACCGTGCAGGGCCTCGACGCCATCGACGGCACGCCGGTGCTCGACATCAAGCCGGTCATGAAGGGCTTTCTTCCGCGCGGCGAGATCCGCGAGCCGGCGTGGGCGGCGGCGTTGATGAAGGCGTATTGGTAGCGCGCACGCGCTTCGCCTTCGTCTCCGCCACGAGAAGCGAGGCGCGCAGCACCAGCACGCGCACCCGCTTTCGCATCACAGCGACCTCCTTGCGGCGCGCTTTGGCAATCTTCGTATAACGCCCATTTTTCAGACGATTTTTGTTGCCGGGCGGCGCTCCCTTCCTTGGTTGCCAGACAGCGTCTGATCCCAAGATGTTGAGATTTGAAATCGCTTTCTCAACAATTTTCCGGCGCGGCACCGCTGACCTCCAAAGTTTCTATCCGCGTGCGTGCGGAGCGCGGCATGTTCGCGGCGCGCAGACCGGCGACGGTCTTTCCGATTTTCGCGGCGGCGTGCGCGAGATCGATGGAGCTTGTGATGTAGCGGCGGCGCACATCGGCATCGCCCGTTTCCGCCGCGGTCGGTAGCGCGAGCGCGCGGATCATATAGTGCATCTCCGCGATCAGGCCGTTGAGCAGGTATTCGGTGTCGCCGTCGCGCGCGATCGGCGCGGGCACAGGCCGCGGAAATGGTGCGGCGTCGAAAACCTGCTCCCCCAGGCGCGCGACCGGCTCGCCCGGAAAAGGATTATCGGCGTCGTCTTCGAGTATTTGTAGAGCGTTTTCAACCTCTTGCTTCATGGCGGCGATGTCGGCGGTGGGTTGGGTCATGGTGTCTTTCCTTCTTACCAAAAGAACAAAATAGGAACAAATTCATAGCGCGTCAAGGGGCCGTATGAAAAAATTCCTCTATTCTTGCCGCCGCGCCGCTCCCGTTTAGCGTGTTAGGCTTTCCCCGGTTCTGACGCAGGGCGCACGCAATGGGTCATTCAATGATCGTGAGACGCAGTGCTGCGGTTTTGTTCGTGGCGCTGATATTCGGCGCAACCGCCGCCCAGGCCACCGTCGCGATTTCCACGCAGCCGACCGTGAACATGAGTTGCTCCGGCGGCGTGTGCATACCGACAGCCAGCGATGCGGTGCTGAACGTCAACGATCTCGCGAACATGCTCGCCAGTGGCGACGTGACGGTTCAAAGCGGCAGTCTCGCGCGGGACATCGAAGTCGATGCGCCGCTCCGTTGGACAAGCACGAGCCGGTTGACGCTCGATTCCTATCACACCATCGCATTCAACAGGCCGCTGATCGTCGAAGGCACCGGTGCTCTTACGATCACCACGAATGGCGGTGGCTTTGGCGGAGATTTCAAATTTGCCGGGAGAGGTCGCGCTGAATTCCAGAGCGTGAACAGCAATCTGATGATCAACGGCCAGGCCTATAAGCTTGCCGAAAATATCCGGCAGGTCAGCCGCGCCCTGAAAAGCGGCGCGCGCTTCGTAGCTCTGAGCAGGGACTTTGATTCCGGTAGTCAGGAATTCAAACGGCCGCCAATCTTGAGCCTGAAGGGCACATTGGAAGGAC
Organism: uncultured Rhizobium sp.; assembly: GCA_964498625.1. Lineage (GTDB taxonomy): Bacteria > Pseudomonadota > Alphaproteobacteria > Micropepsales > Micropepsaceae > Rhizomicrobium. The sequence continues at coordinate 1,797 of CAZCJI010000043.1, read as the reverse complement.
TCGGCAACACGATCAAGAATCTGAAAGTTCACGACAGCACAACCTCCGAGAACGCGGCGCTCATCGGAGACATCACCGCAACCGGACTGGTGCGCGACCTGAACCTCACAGCGGTCGATATTCTCGGAAACGCGGAATACGATCAGCTTGTCGCGGCGTTGGCAGGTAAGAGCGACGGTGGGACAGCGTTGAACGTCCATGTCACGGGGACGATTGCCGCAAGCAGTTCAGACTCCCTCGCGGGCGGTTTGATGGGAGAAAGCAATGGCACAATCCGGCGCTGCTCTGCCGACGTGTCCGTCTCGACGACGGGCCAGAGCGAATTTGCCGGTGGTCTGCTGGGGATAAACTACGAGCAGGACAGCACCGCGCTTCCGGGCATCGTAAGCGAGAGCTTTTCCACCGGCTCGGTTTCGTTGACCACAGCCGGGAGCAGCGCCGGCGGCCTCGTGGGAGACGCTGCGGGAGGAAGTATTTCGAACTCCTATTCTCTCGCGACGGTCTCAGGCGATGGCGCCGGTGACACGGACGTCGGAGGGTTCGCCGCCTACGGGGATGATGGCCTAGGATTTACGCTCGTAATTTCGAGCTCCTATTCGACCGGACTGTTGAGCGGGACAGACAACTCCAGACTTGGCGGGTTCATTGTCTACGTGTCCGGACCAAACGAGATTAGCAATTCCTATTGGGATATCGACACGACGGGCACGAGCCAGGGCTGCGACGGATGCAGCGGCGGCGTCACCGGGTTGACCGACGCGCAACTCAAATCTGGCCTGCCGAATGGATTCGACAAAAAGGTCTGGAAGCAGAGCGCCACCATCAACAACGGCTATCCCTATCTCATCGACAATCCGCCGCCGAAGTAGGACACATCGCCGCGATTTCGCCGCAATGCGGACGGCGCGCAATTCGCGCAGCGTGAAAATTCTGACATGCGGATAACACCGCGTTCACAACGATCACGCGAAATCCTGGCGGAAAGCCGCGCTCGGCACGCATTAAGATAAATGCCTTTCAAATATTGTCGCGCGCGCCAACCAGTTATTAGCCATCCGCGAAGTTCCCTGTGGATGCTTGCCGCAGACGGGCGTTCTATCGCGGCATGGACACCGGGCTAAACATCGCCATCGCGCTTCTGCTCACGGCGCTGACCTTGCGGTCCGGCGCACACGGCAACTCCATCCCCGGTTATCTGCTGGCGCTGATCGCGGGCATCTATGCAGCCTATGCCATGCAGGACGAAGAACCGCGCATCCAGATCACTCTTGCCCTGACGATCTGCGCCAGCGCGATCCTGAGCGCCTATGTCGGGCGCCAGGCGAAGAACGCCTGGGGCTGATCTCTCTCTCTTAGAGCAGACGACGCAGCGGCGGATTTGCGCAAGTCACGCCCGCCACCGCACACTCGCGTCTTCGAAAACCGGAGGCGCCGCGATGGACTACCAGCATCTGATCGTCAGACAGGAAGGCCCCGCTTTGTGGGTGACGATGAACCGGCCGGAGCGGCTGAACGCGCTCAACCGCACGCTGGTGGAAGAGCTGCGCGATCTCTTCACCGGACTCTATTGGAAGCACGACATCCGCGTCGTGGTGCTTGGCGGCGCGGGCCGCGCGTTCTGCGCCGGTCTCGATCTGAAGGATCATGGCGCGCGCAACACGAAGCCGACCATCGGCGGATCGCTGACCGGGCAGCGCCGCATCAGGGAGATCGTGATGGCCATGCGCCGCGGCCCGCAGCCCATCATCGCGCCCGTCGACGGCGCGGCCAGCGGCGGCGGCTTCGCGCTGGCGCTCG
>CAZCJI010000042.1:0-13594 GCA_964498625.1 uncultured Rhizobium sp. | reverse complement strand
TCGGCGATGCCGAGCGCGCGGCGCTCGACCTCAGCCTCTTCCCAATCGTAGATCTGACCAGCAACGCGGATGATGCCACCGCCGTTGATGACATAATCCGGCGCGTAAAGGATACCGCGGTCCATCAGGACTTTGCCGTGCGGGTCGCGGGCGAGCTGGTTATTGGCGCCGCCGGCCACGACTTTCGCCTTGAGGGCATGGACGGTCTGGTCGTTCAGGATCGCGCCGAGCGCGTTGGGTGAGAACACATCGCACTCCACGGTGACGATGTTGTCGGCCGACGCCTGACGCGCGCCGAACGCATCGACGGCGCGGCGCACGGCATCTTCGCTGACGTCGGCGACAATCAGCTTCGCGCCCTCTTCGTGGAGTTGCTTCGCCAAGCCCATGCCGACCTTGCCGAGCCCCTGGATCGCGACCGTCAGTCCCTTGGTCGTGTCGGCGCCGAACTTGTGTTTCACCGCCGATTTGAGACCAACAAACACGCCCAGCGCTGTTGTCGGGCCGCTGTCACCGGCCTTTTTGCCGGGCTGATCGAAGCCGGCGATGAATTTCGTGTGGCGCGCGACGATCGGCATGTCTTTCGGGCCCATGCCGACATCCATCGCCGTGATGTAACGGCCGCCGAGCGCATTCACTGCGTCGGCATAGGCCGCGAAACGGCCCTCGCTCTTGTCGGTCGCAGGATTGCCGAGGATCACCGCCTTGCCGCCGCCGAGCGGAAGATTGGCGATGGCATTCTTGTAGCTCATGCCGCGCGAGAGGCGCAGCACATCGGTCAGGGCATCGTCGGAGGTCGCGTAAGGGTACATACGCGTGCCACCACAAGCAGGACCCAACACGGTGGAGTGCACGGCAATGATAGCCTTCAGGCCGGTCGCCTTATCGTCGAAGAACGCGATCTGTTCATGGTGATCGAAATCAGGCGAATCGAAAACGTTCATGGCGCAACGCGACTCCCGGGCTTGTTGCCGGACCATACGCCGCGCCCTTTGTAATTGCTTTGCCTTTTGGAGATATCCGCGAACTGGAAGCTGCGCCGCAGTGACCACGCAAGCAATTTTCGAAGTACCTTTGGGTTAACCGCCGCCGATGGCCTTTAACACTTCGCTTTCGGTCAAAATCTGCGGAAGCACCAGCGCATCTGGAGCATGCGGCGCATAGTAAAGATAAAGCGGCACACCATCGCGGCCGTGCGCTTCCAGCAGCTTGGTGATCTCCGCGTCGCGACGCGTCCAGTCCGCGATAAGATAAGCGACGTTATGCTTCGCAAACGCGTTAGCGACGGCGCCATTGGAAAACGCAACGCGTTCGTTGACAAGGCAGGTGATGCACCATGCGGCCGTTGCGTTGATGAAGACCGGGCGGCCCTCTTTGCGGAGCTGTTCAAGACGTTCGGCGGAATAGGTCTCGTGCGGTACGGCGCTCCCTTCGGTGTGCTGCAATGCTGCGGGGGACGCTGGCGCTGGATGAAGCAATACCGACAGCAGACCAAGCATCGCCAGTAGAGCTAGCAGGGTTGCGAACGCGCCAAAGCCGCGTCCGCGTGGACCGGCATCGCGGCTCGTCGTCCAGATCCACGCCGCAAGCGCGAACGCGATCATCGCACCGAGCACCGCAACGATGGAATCCGCTCCGGACTCGTTGGCCAAAACCCACACAAGCCAAACAGCCGCGCCATACATCGGGAATGCCAGGAATTGCTTTAGCCGCAGCATCCACGGCCCCGGCCTTGGGATGAGGCGGAGCAACGCCGGTGAGAAACCGATCACGATAAACGGTGCGGCAAAGCCAAGGCCCAATGCCACGAACACCGCGAGCGCAATGAATGCGGGTTGCGTCAAGGCATAACCCAGTGCCGCGGCCATGAAGGGCGCCGTGCAGGGTGCCGCCACGGCGACTGCCAGCACGCCGGTGAAAAACGCGCCGGCTGCGCCACCCTTGCGCGTCAGCGTATCACCGCCCCCGAAACCGGGAACCTCATACACGCCGGAGAGATTGAGGCCGACCGCGAATATCAGCAAAGCGAAGACTGCGACCGCGATTGGTTCCTGCAACTGGAACCCCCAGCCGATGGCTTCGCCGCCGGCACGCAGCAGGACCAGAACGCTACCGAGCGCGAGGAAGCTCAGGATCGCGCCCGCGCCGTAAGCAAGGCTCTCGCGACCGGCGTGCCCACTTTCCCCACCGCCGTGGCTCGCGAGCGCCAGCGCTTTCATCGCCAGGATCGGCAGCACGCAGGGCATCAGGTTGAGGATTAAACCGCCGAGGAATGCGAACAGCAGCGCCAGCCACAACGCCGTTCCGCTCGCGCTCGGTACGGCGCCGTGCGGTGCATCGACGGTCAACGCCTGCACCGAACCATCCGCAGATGTGAGAACCAGAAGGCCTTTCAACGAACCGCCGCCAGGCTTCTTTGGCGGCTGCATCGAAAGCACCAGACCGTCGCTCGTGTAGCCAACCGTCTGCGGGATGACTCCGGATTTGATCTCGTTGGAAGAAGCCGGGAAGAACGCGACCTTCGCCGGATGCGCATTGGCGAGCTGCGGCGACTGCACGAACAGATCGATCGTGTCGCCCGCCTGATAGCGCATCGGCCATGGCGACTGGATGGGCAGTTTGGCACGTGCTTTCGCGAAGTCCGGATCTGGAGGCAGTGTCGCGTCGCCAATGCTCATCGGCAAAGTCAGCGTCGCGTCTTCAGGCACGCAGACTTCGGCGCAGACAAGCCAGCTTGCTTTCGCCTGCAAGTTCACCGTGTCGCCGGTCTTGGCATATTTCGGCGCGGTGATATCGACCAGCAGCCACGGCTTGCCCTCGTAGCCGTAATCCATGATCGGGCCGACGATCACGGCTTCCGGAGTCGGCCAATGGATCGGACTCGCCCGCCAGCCAGCGGGCAGCGTCCACGCGATGTCGGTGGGCGCGCCGGCATCGCCGGCATAGCTCCAATAGGTGTGCCAGCCTTTGCGGGTGTCGAGCTCGAGCGCGACCGTGACCGTCCCGCCGGGCTGCACCGCATCGCGCTCCGCAATCAGGCGTGCGTGTACCTTGGCGCCCGTATTGATCTGCGCTACGGCAGGCGCCGCGACAAGAAAGGCGAGTAACGCGAATAGAGCGGAACGGAGCATGGCCTGCGCTATAGCCTGCCAGCAGCCGCGCCGCCAGATACTCGCGCAATCGTGTCGCTGTAAGTTAATGTGATAACCATGAAAGTTTCACTCGAAGATGACGCGGACGAAAGCGTCCACCGTGGGCTGCTGGACGGGATGCGGGCGTTCAATCTTGCATCGGTCCCGGGGCTGAAATCCCACAAGATCGTGGCAGCAATCCGGGACGGTGATGGCGCGCTACACGGCGGCGTGATCGGCCGCGTGGCTGGCGACAGCGTCTATATGGAGATCGTTTACAACGACGATGCCGTTCGCGGCACAGGTCTTGGTCGCGACATGATGAACCTTGTCGAGGACCGTGCTCGCACCCTCGGCGCGCGCGAGGCTTGGCTCTACACGATGAGTTTTCAGGCGAAGCCCTTCTACGAGAAGCTCGGCTATCGCCAGTTCGCGGAACTGCCATGGATGGGCGGGGCGCACAAACGCCACTTCATGCGGAAAGATCTGTGAGGATCACCGGCGGAGAGTTTCGCGGCCGCTCACTTGTCGCGCCGCCCGATGCAAGGGTGCGGCCGACGTCCGACAAAGTGCGCCAGGCGATCTTCAACATTCTTCAGCACAATGATTTTGGCGTTGGCTTCACGCTCGACAATGCACGGGTGTGCGACCTGTTCGCCGGGACAGGAGCGCTCGGCATTGAGGCGCTGTCGCATGGCGCCGCGTTCGCGTTGTTGGTGGATGACAGCGCCGAGAGCCGCGGACTTATCCGGAGCAATATCGAAACCCTGCAACTGACGGGCGTCACCAAGATCTGGCGGCGCGATGCCACCGATCTGGGACCCATGGCCGCCGGCAGCGGCGGCCCGTTCGAACTCGCGTTTCTCGATCCTCCGTATCGCCAGGACCTCGTGCCGCGCGCACTTGCCGCTTTGCGCGGTGGCGGGTGGCTGACGCCCAACGCTCTCGTCGTTTGCGAGATGGCGGAAGACGAAACACTCGCCGCAGTCGAAGGCTTCACGCTCGAAAGCGAACGCGTCTACGGCGACACACGGGTAGCCATTTTCGTCGCGTCAGGGCCCACTCCCGCGTAATAGGTGCGCAGCTGCACGAACGCGAGCGACAACCCGATCAACGGCAACAGCAGCACCAACGGAAATGGCGTGCCGCGCCAAATCAAAAACGCCGCGATCAAGAGACCTGTCGCGCAGCCGATGTCCCACCCGCCTTCCGTCGCGACATGGAAGCGCAACGTGCACGGTGCGCGCTGCGCCTGGTTATAGACTGCGGTCATCAGGGTTGGCGCGTAGAGACACGAACCGACCGACGCGAGCGCATTGGCCGCGACAGCGAGCCAAGGCTCCCGCAACGCGGCGGCGCGCAACATGATGAGACAGGCGTAGCTGCCAAGCGCAAAAGCCGTCATGCGCGTGCCGTGCCCGGAATCGATGGTGCGGCCGAGAAACATGCCGGCGATGGCGCCCACCAACGCCGCGAGCGCCAGCGCACCGCCGAAATGAAGGTAATTCTCGCCCAGTGACAGGAAAAGCGCGAGCTGCCAAACGAAATAACCCGTGCCGACGATCCAGCCATCACAAAGGAATAGCTTGATGCCCGACAGCGACGCACGGAATGCGCCGGGCGACTGCGGCGCGACGCGGACATCCGGTGTCCAGAACAACGGCAGTGCGCCAATCAGCATCACGATGCCAGTTATGCCAAACGCGACCGCCGCCCCGAATTGCACCAGCGCGAACCCCGTGAACAACGGCGAGACCACCCCAACCATCGCGGCAATTGCCTCACGCGCGCCCACGTGATGGCCGCGATGCTCGCCCTCGCCCAGCGCCGCGAAATAGGCGTGATAGGTCGACCAGTAGACAGTGTCGGCCACGTACGACATCGCGCAGAGTCCGAAGAGCGCCGGGCCGACGCCATGCACGAAGGACAGCATCGGATATTGCAGCGCGCTCATGCAGGTGCCGGCGATGACGAGCGCACGCACGCCGAACCGCACAGCCAAAGGCACGACAACAGGCCGAACAATGAAGCGGCCGATCAAAATGGACGCGATCGCCACCAGCACGGCGGGCAGCGGCACACCGGAGTGCAGCAGATAGACGCCGAAGAACGCGCCGCCGCCGGTCAGCGCAATGGAGTGAATCCCGTAGTGGAGATTGAGCAGATTGACGGTGCGGTTGCGGAAGAAGGCCATGAGGTCCCCGGATACGAACAGACGTGCGAAAGCGTGAACGGAACGCGCAAAAATGCGCGGGGCTAGTTAGCGGGTGCGTTCACAGCTCAACATGGCACGTCCTTCCTGAGGCTCGGGGAAGGTAACCACCTCGCGGGCGGCGTTCAACGCCTATTGCGGCCTGAAGTCTTTCGGGATGGCGTCGGCTTCGGCCTGCGTCAGCGGCGTCATCGTTTTGACGATGCAGTGGCTCGGAAGACTGCCCGATGTTTCGCGCGATACGCGCAGGTCCCAGTCCGCCGCGCCACAGATCCGATCCGAGCCGCTCACCTGAGTCGCAATGTGCACGCCCTTTTCGGTCAGCAGCGGACAGGCGACTCCGAGATCAAGCCGGTAGTAGCGCGTCTGCGAGACGCGGATGAAGATCGTCTTCGCATCCTGCGCCCGCCAGCCATCGAACTCGTGCATCGCAAAGCAGCGCGTCGCCGGATCGGCGGCCACCTCAGGCGCCACGGATATTGCAAGCAATACAGGGGCAATCATCAGAGCGCGGTTCATGATCGATCCTCCATCGAGCTACGCAAGTCTACACCTGCCAGCACGCCTTGTCGTGAGTCGTAGCGTACAATCGCAAGGAGATTAACAATCGGATCGCATTGCGTGGGATTTCCCGCAATGGTTAAGTGCCCACACATTACTCGGGGACATCATGCGCGTTCACCTTGCGATTATATTCAGTCTGGTTTGTGGCCCGGCGATGGCGGACGACGCGGTGACCATCACATCCACCAGGGTGAACCAGGACAAGGTCCAGGTCGTCTCTCCCGTCTCGATCGGGCGGCCACATACCTGCTCCGAGATGTATCCGGCGGCGGCTATTGCCGCACATGCCCAAGGCACGACGACAATGTCGTTCACGATCAAAACAGACGGCACGGTCAGAGACATCAGGATTTCGAAGAGCAGCGGCAACAAGGATCTCGACGATGCCACGGTCAAATGCGCCGCGCAGTGGCTCTACAAGCCTGCGATGCAGGACGGCGTTACGGTGGAGAAGCCGTGGCAGGCCAATGTGGTCTGGAAAATACCGGTGTCGATGGATGTTCGCAGAGCCGAGCAATGCTTGAGATACCGCAGTGATCCGTCCCCGATCCCGCCCGGCGTCGGAGCGACCAGCGTCACGTTCCGTATCATGCCCGACGGCTCGATGAAGGACGCCGCAGTCTCGCGATCCAGTGGTGATAAATCATTGGATACCGCCGCCATCCTCTGTGTGGATGAAAGCCACTTCGACGTGTCCATCATCACACTCCCACCGGAAGGCGTCCCGGGCCACGCGACGCTCGATTGGGCGCATGCAACGCCGTCGCCAATGCCTTCACCGTCGCCCAAATAGCCGTTCGATATCGGAGAGCTTCAGCTCCACATAGGTCGGGCGGCCGTGGTTGCACTGGCCGGAATGCGGTGTCGCTTCCATCTCGCGCAGCAGCGCGTTCATCTCGTCGGCATTGAGGCGGCGGCCGGCGCGCACCGAGGTATGGCAGGCCAGCGTGCCAGCAACCTCTTCCAGGCGCTCTTTCAACGACAGCGCCGAGCCCGTCTCAGCGATGTCGTCGGCAAGATCGCGAAGCAATCCCTTGATATCCATCTGGCCGAGCATCGCGGGCGTCTCGCGCACCGCGACGGCATCGGGCCCGAAGCTCTCGACGACGAGACCAAGCTCGGCGAGCTGGTCTGCGCGCGCGAGCACGCGTTCGACCTCCGCCGGATCGAGATCGACGATTTCCGGGATCAGTAGCGGCTGACGCGCCACGCCGCCATTCTCTATCGCGTGCTTCATGCGCTCATAGACGAGACGTTCATGCGCGGCGTGTTGATCGACGATGACGATGCCGTCGGCGGTCTGCGCGACGATATAGGTCTCGTGCAGCTGCGCGCGGGCGGCGCCGAGCGGTGTGTTCGGCGGAGGATCGGACGGCGAGGCCTCGAACCGCGTCGAGACATCCGGCGTAAAAAGCGGCGCATGGTATTCGCGCGCCGCCTCCATCAACGCATGCGGTTCGGGCCGAAAGTAATTCGGCGAGGTCTGCGGGCGAAGCGACGCCAGCGCATCGCCGGCCACAGTCGTAGACGCACGATGACCGGCATCGTGCAATGCGTGCTTGAGTGCCGACACAATCAAACCCCGCACAAGCCCGGCATCGCGGAACCGAACCTCCGTCTTCGCCGGATGCACGTTCACATCCACGAACGCCGGATCGCATTCAAGGAACAGTGCCAGCGCCGGATGTCGGTCGCGCGCGAGGAAGTCCGCATAGGCGCCGCGCACCGCGCCGATCAATAGCTTGTCACGAACGGGCCGCCCATTCACGAACAGGAATTGCATCGCGCTGTTGGCACGGTTGTAGGTCGGCAGACCCGCGAAACCCGCGAGCTTCACGCCTTCGCGCTCGGTCGAGACCGGCGCGGCATTGTCGCCGAAATCGCGGCCCATGATCTTGGCGAGACGATTTAGCCGGCCGCTAAAGAGATCAGCTTCCGCCTGAAGATCGAGCGCGCGGCGTCCGTCGAGCGTCAGTGTGAACGCCACGTCGGGGCGCGCCATCGCTAGGCGCTTCACGACATCGAGCGTCGCGAGATCTTCGGAGCGTGCGGATTTCAGGAATTTGAGTCGCGCTGGCGTGGCGAAGAACAACTCGCGCACTTCGACACGTGTGCCGTGCTGGCCCTTGCCGCGGAACCCCGTCGGGGCAGGCCCTTCGACGCGTCCAGCCTCAACCCTAATCTCATGCGTCTCGCCCGTCGCAGTGCGGCTGGCGATGGAGAGCCGCGCCACCGCACCGATGGACGGCAGCGCCTCACCACGAAAACCCATAGTGGAAATGTGCGAAAGATCGTCGTCGTTCAGCTTCGAAGTCGCGTGGCGCTCAATGGCGAGCGCGAGATCATCGGCGTCCATGCCGATGCCGTTGTCCTCGACCAGGATCAGGTCCGCGCCGCCCGCGCCCATCGCGATCTCGATGTGCGTGGCGCCGGCGTCGAGCGCGTTCTCGATCAGTTCCTTGGCGGCGCTGGCCGGACGCTCGACCACCTCGCCCGCGGCGATGCGGTTGATCGTGCCTTCGGAAAGACGGCGAATCCTCATGCGCCAGTCTACCGCCCTGCTCAAGAGAGACGAACCAGGGCATCCACTTATGCGCAGGCAAATTAATTGCTTATTTTGGCCGCCCTATCCGCCAACCAATCTTCGCCCGCCACGGTGTTTCCACCGCTACACCTTCCTTCAACTGGGGCTTATATGTCCAAGTGGAAACACATTCTTTCGCGGCGGCATCGAGACCACCATCGCCGCTGGAACCCGCGATAGCGATGTCCTTTACCGACCCATCCGTTGCCGCAGTAAAAGAGAGCAGCGTCGAACCATCTCCCGTCAACGGCGCATCAATCTTTGAGGTAGAGACAGAATGATGCGTACAGGCGCGCGGCGTGCCGTCGCGTGCGAGAGGTCTGTTTGCAAGATCATCCGCCCACGCCGCCGTCGAAATGATTACAATTGCTGCTAGTCCCGCAGCTGTTGCCTGTCCCCGCACTCGCGCGCCCGTCGATTTAAGTAGCCTACTGCTGCAGAAACTCCCGTGCCAGCACCTTGCCCTCTTCCACGCCGGGCTGATCGAAGGGATCGACACCCATGAGCTTACCCATGAGGATCGTCTCCAGCATGAAATGCATCATCAGCGCGCCGATGGAGCGCTCGTCGATCTTCGGCAGATGGATCACGCGCACCGGTCGGCCGTTGCGGCTGAGCGTCTGTGCGGTCGCGCGCGCCTCGGCATCGACCAGATCGCCCATGTGCTTGCCGGCGAGATAATCCAGGTCAAGTGCCTTGGACCTTTCGACCGGCGCAACCAGACCGGCGCCTTTCGTATCGGTCGAGAGGATCGTGTAGAGCGACCTGCCCGGACCATCGCGGAACAACTGCAGCTGGCTGTGCTGATCGACGGGGCCCAGCGCGCCCACCGGTGTCGAGCCCTTGCCGTCCTTGCCCAGGCTTTCGGCCCAGAGCTGCCGCCACCACGCGTGAAACGTGTCGAGCCGGTCGGCGTAGGCCCAAAGCACCGTCTGATCGAGACGCCCCGCTTTTGCCAGAGCGGAGTGCAGCGCCGCGCCCTGCGCGCATTCCGGTTGCGCATCGGACAGCGCGTAGTCGAGATATTCCTGCGCGCCATCCCTCAGCGCCTTGATGTCGATGCCCATGAGAATCGAAGGAAACGCGCCGCACATCGTCAGCACCGAATAACGTCCGCCGATATCCCTGGGATGATCCAGAACCGGCGCGTCGATGCTGGCCGCGAATTTGCGCAACACATTGTCGCCAGGCTCCGTGATCATCACGAAATGGTGCTTGAGGTACTGCGCGGCGCCAGCCTTGTCGAACAGATCGGCGGCGGTCAGCGCCTGCATCAACGTCTCCGCCGTGCCGCCGGATTTGGAGATCGCGACGAAGCGCGTTGTCTTGAGATCGACCTTCGCCAAATATCCCTGCCACGCAAACGGATCGGGATTGTCGTGGAAAGTGACGCGCGGCGCACCGCGATTGTGATTTTCGAGCGCGGCCTTCAGCGCCTGCCCGCCGAGGCTCGACCCGCCGATGCCGAGGATCGCGATGTCGGTCGTGTTCTTGCAGAACGTCTCGGCGACCTTCTGCGCCGCCTCGATGTCGTCGGTACGCGACGGCACGCCCAGCAGTTCCAGCGATTTGTCGCTGCGCACTTTGCGTATCCAGTCCAGATGCGGCGCGGTAGCCGCAAGCGCCGTGTCATAATCCGCTTTGGCGACGGCACCTTTGCCGGCGAGCGCGAGATCGAGGGAATGGGTAAATGGGAGGGAGGTCATAAGAGTCTCCAATTGGCGTGGAGCTAATGCTTCTTGCCCGTCATCGTTCCCGCGACGACGACGGTCAAGCGTTTGGGATCGAAATATTGCTTCGCGACCCGTTTCACATCGTCCAAGGTGACGGCGTTGATCAGCGAATTGCGCTTTGTGACGTAATCGACAGGCATTCCCGCGCGCTGGAACGCGCTCAGTTGCCCCGCAATTCCCGCATTGGACGAGAACGCGAGCGGATAGGAGCCGGTCAGATACGTCTTGGCGTCGTCCAGCTCCTGCTGGGTTGGACCTTCGGCGGCGAATTTCGCCATCGTGTCCTTCACCGCGGCGAGCGTCTGGTTCATCGCATCGGCGCGCGTTGCAACGGTGCCTTCGATCAGCCCGGCTTTCTGCAGCGCCGGCACATCGGTCGAGATGTCGTAGGTCAGTCCGCGCTTCTCGCGCACTTCGTTCGTCAGGCGCGACGAGAACCCTCCCCCGCCCAGAATGTAGTTCGCGACATAGGCGGTGAGATAATCCGGGTTGCTGCGCAAAAGACCCGGTAGCGCGAACACCGCATTCGGTTGCGGTACATCCATCTTGAATTCGTGCAGTCCCGGCGCACCCAGCCGCGTGGGGGTTGGCGGCGGCGGCACGGCGGAGGCGCGCAACGATCCGAACGTCGATTTGATCAACGCGGTAAGCGTCGCGGTGTTAACATCGCCCGCGACGGCGATCTTCACACCGTTGCGCACCCAGTGACCGGCGGCGAAGTTCACCAGATCGTTGCGGTTGATAGACGTCAGACCCGGCCCATCTCCATCGGTGTCGTGCCCGTAGGGGTGAGGGCCAAAGAAAACCGCATGAAAATCACGCGCGGCAATCTGCGAGGGATCTTCGTCCTGCTGCCGCAGATTCTGCAACATCTGTGCGCGGACACGCGTGATGGCTTCGGCGTCGAACCGCGGGTGGGTCAGCGCCATGCCCAGGAGCCTGAAAGCGTCCTTGGCGTTAGCGGTCAACGTGACGAGCGACACGACGGTCCAGTCGCGATCGGCCTGGACGCCAAGCTGGATCGCCTTGTCTGCCAGCGCCGCCTGGAATGCCTTCGAATCGAGCCGCCCCGCGCCCTCGTCCAGCAGTGACGCGGCAAACGACGCCAGACCGTCCTTGCCCTGCGGATCGTAGGCGGAGCCCGCCGGAAACGCGGCCACCATCGCCACCATAGGGAGCGTGTGGTCTTCCGCGAACCAGATCTCTTCGCCTTTGGCCACATTCACTTGTTTGGCGCCAATCGCAAACGCTTCCGAAGGCAGAAGCGCGACAAGAGCTGCGGCGAGAGCGACTCTTTTCATGGCGCAGGCGTAAGCGTTGCACTCACGGCCTCTCGTTTTATCAGAGAATTCTTTGCCGCTTTGCTGACTGCGTCGCCTCTCACGGCTTGTATTCGATCCGGCCACGCTTTCACATCGAATGTGGTCAACCCAATGACAAGCGCCTGTCCATACGCAGACGCCATCGCATACTGACTGTCGCGCCGGTAGGTCGCGGCGGCGACGAGCTGCGTCTTGGCGCGCGCGAGATCCTTTGGATTGGGCGGAGTCTTCGCGGCATCGGCAATGATCCCATCGACCGCATGTTCGAGGGCGCTGAGCGAGACGCCAATGCGGGGATAGGCATAGAGCGTGAACTCCCCGGAGTCGCGATCGTAACCGTCATAAGACGCGCCGGCGCCCGTTGCCATGTGACGCTCGACGACGAGCCTCCGATACAACGCGCCGGTGCTGTCGCCGCCGAGAATCTGCGCCAGCGCTTCCAGCGCTTCCGCCTGCCCTGGCCCCGCTTCCGCATAGCTCGGCACGCGGTAGACGCGCATGAACAACGGCACCTTTGCATCCTTGCTCGTGGCATCAATGCGCGTCTCGCTCATCCGCGGCGGCTCCGCATAGGACGAGCGGGGTACGAGTTCGCGGGCCGGCACCTTGCCGAACGCCGCCTGCGCATCGTTGCGGACCTCGTCCGCCGTCACGTCACCCGCGACGATCAGGATCGCGTTGTTCGGCGCGTAGTGGTGTTTGTAGAAATCCTGTGCTTCGACACGACCAATGCGGCGCACCTCATCAGGCCAGCCGATCACCGGCCGACCATAAGGATGGGAGAGATGCAGCGCGGCATCGATCTGCTCGGCCAGAAGCGCTTGCGGGTCATTGTCGATACGCATGCGGCGTTCTTCGAGCACGATATCGCGCTCGGTCGACACGTTCTTGTCGGACAGATCGAGATTGGCCATGCGGTCGGCCTCGAGCGCCATGACCATCGGCAGCTTGTCCTTCGCGATCTGCTCGTAGAACGCGGTGTAGTCATGGGTGGTGAACGCGTTGTCCTGGCCGCCATTGCGCGCGACGGACCGTGAGAACTCATCCCCGGGCGACTGCTTAGTGCCGCGGAACATCATATGTTCGAAGAAATGCGCCAACCCGGAAAGACCCGGCGGATCGTCAACGCCGCCGACCTTGAACCAGATCATCTGGGTTACGACCGGCGCGCGGCGGTCGGGGATGACGACCACCTGCATTCCGTTTTGAAGCGCGAACTGAAATACCTGCGGACCGCCCGCCGGTGCAGCGGGCGCACTGAAGGCGAGAAGAGCGGCGATCGCGAAACCGATCGCTGCCCTAGAACCAATCAAACCAGCCGCCCTTGTCTTCTTTCTTTTCTTCCGGCTGGCCGATGGTCGCGGAGTCTTTCGCCTTCTTGGCGGGCGTCGCGGCCGGTGCCGTTCCGCCGTTCTTCTGCGCATCCAAGCGTTTGGATTCGGCATCGGCGTCGACATTCTCGTTCGTTTTGTCCCGCCAGAACAAGACCTGCTTTGTAAAGCTGTCGTCGGCCGCTTCCATCGCACGACCGTCGGAGGCGACCTGCTGACGGATCGAGGGATCGGGATTGTTCGCATTCGCGGCGGTGAGCAGCTGCTTCTCGGATTCGCTCAGGTCGCCGGTTGCGGTCTTCTGCGCGGACGGATCGCCAGAATCGAACAGCGCGGCCTGTGCGGTATCGGTCGGCGCAACCTGGTTGACCGGCGGAGCGCCCTCGCGCGGCGGACGCAGATTATAATCTGGCGGCATGACCAGCGGCGCCTTGGTGACCACGGCGAACTCATCCGGCGGCTCCTTGCCAAGACCGGTAGCATTGCGGATGGCCGTGCATCCCATGAGCGCGGCAACGCCGGCGGCGAGGACAGCCAGGCGCAAAATCTGTTTCGAACCGTTGGTCATAACCACTCCCATCAGGCGCCGTCGTTCCCCGCCCGGACTTCCGGTTTCAGCAGCGCATCGTACAAAAGGGCTATGACGCCGAACGTGATGGCGGCGTCAGCCACGTTGAACACATACCAGTCATAGCCGAGGCCGTAAAAGTGGAAAAA
>CAZCJI010000041.1:0-13606 GCA_964498625.1 uncultured Rhizobium sp. | reverse complement strand
TGAGCACGCAGGTCGCCTGCGCCTTGATGCCCATCTTCTTCTCGATGCCGCCGGTCGAGACATTGTTGCGGGTTCCGACCTTGCCGTCTTCGCCGACAAGAACCTTCGGCACCATGAAGAAATTGACGGTCGAGAGATCGTCCTGGATCTGTCCGTTCTCGTCCGGGATCTTCGCGATCACCATGTGGATGATGTTGTCGGTCAGATCCTGGTCGCCGCCGGAGATGAAGATCTTGGTGCCGGTGAGCTTGTAGGTGCCGTCGGGTTGTTCCAACGCGCGCGTCTTCATCAGGCGCAGATCGGTGCCGCATCCCGGCTCGGTCAGGCACATTGTGCCCGCCCATTCGCCGCTGATCATCTTGGGCAGCACGAACTGCTTCATCCAGTCCGCGCCGGTGGCGCCGAGCGCACCGGCAGCCGCGCCGGTCAGACCGGGATACATCGCGAAGGACTGGTTCGCCGATTGCGCCATCTCCGCGACCGCGAGCGTGATCAGTGTCGGAAGTCCCGAGCCGCCGAATTTCGTCGGCGCCGACAACGCGCCCCAGCCGGCGTCGCAATAGGCCTTGTAGGCTTCCTTGAATCCCTTCGGCGTGCGCACGACGCCGTTTTCGAAATGCGCGCCTTCCTCATCGCCGGACTGGTTGATCGGCTGGAGCACTTCCTCGCAGAACTTGCCGGCGTTGGTGAGGATATCGTCGAGCAGATCGGGCGTCAGATCGCCGAAATCCGGCAGGTCGCGATGCTGATCGATCTCCAAAAGCTCGTTGAGAACGAATTTGTACTCGTCGATCGGCGCGCGATAGATGGGCATGGGGGGCTCCGGCAAAGCAGTGGCGAGGCGGCAATAGTAAGGCATGGCATCGTCGGCTTCCATCCCCGCCACGTCATCGCCCGCTTTATGCGGGCGACCCATTTTCTGTTTGGGACTAAGATCGGTGGTTCAGATAAGCCGAGCGATGACCGAAGGCGGATATTTCAATAAAGCGCAGTGTCATGGGTCTGTAGCTCGCCACCCAGGTCTGATATCCGCGCGAGCCAGAGATCGATATCGGCTTGAGTCATGGTTGAAGGATACCAACTCGCGGCAAGATCAGCCCAATCGGGATTGTCCGTCCGAATAAGATTGATCTTCCATACGCGCGGCCAATTCTTGATGCGCTTTTCGCGGTGGATAGCCGTCAGTGGCTCGGCATGCTCTTCGAAATAGACGAGAGTTTTGACGCCATACTTCTTTGTGAATCCCTCGTGCAGTCCGTGTTTGTGCTGATAAACCCGTGCCGCGAGATCGCCCGTGACGCCGGTATAGAGCGTTCCCCACGGCTTGCTCGCGAGAATATAAACGCAGAACGACTTGCCCATCGCCATTGCGCAAAGTCTGGCCGTTCCATCCGGAATTACAAGATTGTCGCAAAAATGGGTCACCCGGATCGTGCGCAAGTGCCGCACGCCCGGGTGATGACAGAGAAAGCAAAAGTCAAACCAGGTCGCGCAGTTTGATCTTCACGTCGCCTTTGCCCTTGACGGTAAAGGTCACCGCCGTACCCGGCGCCTGGTTGCGCAGGCGCAGACGCATCTCTGGAAGCGGGATGCCCGTCGCCGGCTTGCCATCGACCGCCGTGATGATGTCGCCCCTGGCGAGGCCCGCTTCGGCAACAGGCGTCTTCGCCGTCACATCGACGACCTTGTAGCCTTCGGCGTCCTTGTTGAACCACATGCCCGCGCGGTCGAAGGTATCGAGATCGGCAACCGTTCCCGCGACCGGTTTCAGATACATCGTGGTGTGCTCGTAGTCGAAGGTCACGACGAAGCGCTTGAGGACTCCACCGCCGATATTGCCGTCGATCATGTCTTCGGCGCTCGAGCCGCCCTTGTCGGTGCTGAGCAGAACAACAGGCCCCTTCACATCGACATTGCCGATCTTGAGCAGCCCGCCATGCGTGACGAAGGCCGTGCTCGGACCGCCGACGCCCCAGCCGACCACGGCTTCTCCGCCCTTGATCGACGCGTTGTGAAGATTGTGCTTCGCGACAAAGGGCGTGTTCAGCATCAGGGTCTGGCGCGCGCCGGTGTCGATGATGAATTTGCCGGGGATTCCTTCGTAGCTGCCCGTGACTTCCACATTGTTGCCGTCGAACGCGATCGGCACCGCGGTTCCGGCTTCCTTCGCGTCGAAATCCTTGGGGTTGATCAGGGAGATCGTCTTGTTGCCGTAGTCGATGCGCGTGACGAAGCGGCGGAAGGTCTCGAACCCGATCATGCCGGGCATCGGGAAGCCCTCGGTGCTCTCCATCGAATCCAGCGGCAGCGACATGAAGGCCTGGTCGGTCAGCGACGCGTTTCCGATATCGACGCGGGAGACTTTCGTCATGCCGGCAGACATCGTGCCGCTGCCGCCGCCGCGCGCATCCAGGCTGCCCTCGACCTTGAGGCCGAGCGTCTTCGCCAGCGGCGGCGTCACGAGATTGAGCCCGCCGGTGTCGAAGATGAACGTATACGGTCCCTGACCGTTGATCTTCACGTCGGCATAGATGTGATTGTTCACCAGCTTGAACGGAAACGTCGTTTCCTTCGCGCCGCCGGCAATGGAGAAATCGTTGAGCGCAACCTTCGGCATCGCATAGGCGGCATCCGGCTGCGCCGGCGCGAAGCTCGCTGCCGTCAGGATCATGGTCTGCGGGTTCTTGCCGTCGCTCGCGACCTGATAGACATGTTTCGCGATCATCGCGCCGGCATAGGACTGGTATTCCGTGAACGTCGAGATGTTGGTGAGCGGGCCTTCCTTCTCCTCGATGCGATAGAGAAGATGCGTGTCCGCATCGAACCAGGCATCGAACGGCCCGCCGTCTTTCGGCACGAACGTCACGACATCATAGGTCTTGCCGCCGTCCGTTTTCGCCGGATCGAGAGTGACCTGCGCGCCGCCAAAATCGGAACGCCACCACAGATTGGCATCGCGATAGGCTTCGTTGACCGCCTCGAATTTGTCGCCGCCGTTCTGCGGCGTGACCGTACCGGACGGGTCCTTGTTCCAAGCCGAGGCGCCGTCGAAGCCCTGCACCTGGGTCACGGGGCCGATCACGGCGTTGTCGACGAAACGGCCGTCGCGAAGATCGGCGATCGACGAGACCTTGCCGGTCATGCCCATGCCGGAATAATCGAATTCGGTCTTGAGCGTCGCGGCCTTGTCCCATGCGGCGCCGCCCGATGCGGCTTTGTTGGCGGCGAGGATGCCAGCGGCGGTCTGGCCGGCGATGGCAGGGGCCGACGCCATCGAGGCGGCGATGGCAAGGGATGCTAAGGTCGTGCGCATGAAATCTCCCGGTTTGGTTCGCCTCAGGTGGTAAGGCCCTTCTACGGCAGCAATATGCGCAAATTGCATAGCTGGGTTGCCATGGCCTTTGCGGTACTGGTTTTATCTGCAAATTCAGCGGCTTGCGCGCCGCGAAAGATTGTTTCGACGTTCCTGTGCACGGATGAATATGTCTGGCGGCTGGTGCCGCACGAAGACATCGCGGCGCTGTCGTTCGAAGCCTCGGACCGGCATCCCGTCGTCTCCACCATCGCCGACGCCGTGACGCGAGCTGGTACCCCTACGGTCCGGCCGTCGGCGGAGACGGTGCTGAATTTCGGGCCCGATCTGGTCGTGATGTACGCCGGGACGATGCCGCAGATTCACGCGCAACTCGCGCGCGCGCATGTCCCGGTGCTCGATGTGCCATGGGCAAACTCGCTCGCCGATGTGCGCAAGATCACGGCGATGCTTGGTGAGAAACTCGACGCGCGTGACCGCGCGAAAGCGTTTCTCGCGGAGATGGACGGCAAAATTGCCGCCGCAAAAGCGCGCGCGATGCAACCGCCGGTCAGAACACTGATCTATGAGCCCAACGGCTATTCCAGCACCGGCGGCATGACCGACGAGATCATGGCGCTTTCGGGTTTGAAGAATGTCGCGTCCGATTTGAGTCCGACACGACTTTCGACCCTGCCGGTGGAGACTGTGATCGCGCGCGCGCCGGAGCTTGTGATCCTGAGCGGCGATAAGCAGGAACAGAATGGCCGCGCCTACCTTGTGCAGCATCATCCGGCCTTGCGTGCGCTCGACGGACGCAGCGTGACGGCATGGGCGCAACTCACGCCGCTTCTATGTCCCGGACCCTGGTCAGTTGATGCGGTGGAGACGTTCAGCGTGCTGGGTGCGAAAGCGCGAGCGCTTGCGCATCCGAAGACGCGGTCCTAAGACAACCGGACGCGACGGCGAAGGGAACCGGGTGTGACGCCCGGGCTGCCCCCGCAACTGTAGGCGGCCATCCCCGGCGAAGCCGGAGGACAAAGTCTCTGTTCAAATGCCACTGGGCAACCGGGAAGGCGGGCGGGGCGAAAAGAGCCGCGAGCCAGGAAACCTCCCGCGCGTGTCGTCCAGTCTTGTGCCGGGGTGGCGCGGGAAAGCGGGAATCCGCTGAAAGGCGACGGGCCTTGGACGCGGAGTCCATGATGGACGAAGCAACGACGATAACGGCGAAGCGGGAGAGCGGCGTGCGCGCCATGATCGCGCTCGCATTGCTCACGGTCGTGGTCGCCGCACTGTCGTTCTTTCTTGGCCCCGCGAACATCGATGCCGGCGCGTTGTGGCATGGGCTTGTAAGCGGCGATGGATTGCCCGGCGTGATCGCGCGCGAGATCCGCGTGCCTCGTACCGGATTGGCGTTGATTGTGGGCGCGGCGCTGGGCGCGAGCGGCGCCGCGTTGCAGGGGCTCTTCCGCAATCCGCTGGCATCGCCCGATGTCACGGGCGTGACGTCTTGCGCGGGATTGGGCGCGGTGATCGCGCTCTATTTCGGTTTTGCCGCCGCGACACCGGCGCTGCTTCCCGCATTTGCGGTCATTGGCGCGCTGGCGTCGGCCATACTTCTTTACGCGCTGTCACGCGCGGGCGCCGGCGTGATGGCGCTGGTGCTGGCAGGTGTCGCGATTTCGAGTCTCGCCGTCGCGCTCACCGCACTCGCGCTCTCCTTCGCGTCCAACCCCTATGCGATGAGCGAGATGGTGCTGTGGATGATGGGATCGCTCAAGGATCACACGCTCGGCGATCTCGCGTTCGCCGCGCCGCTCGTGGTGGCCGGCATTGTACTGCTCATGACGGCGGCGCGCAGTCTGGATGCACTCACGCTGGGCGAGGAAGCCGCGCGCAGCCTCGGCATCGATGTCGCGAGTGTCCGCGGGCGTGTGGTGATCGGTGTCGCGCTCGCGACCGGCGCGGCGACAGCGGCTGCTGGCGCGGTGAGTTTCGTCGGTCTTGTCGTGCCGCACCTGCTGCGGCCGTTCTTCGGTTTCCAGCCGTCGCGCCTGATCCTGCCGTCGGCGCTTGGCGGCGCGCTGCTGGTGACGGCGGCGGATGTCCTGGTGCGCAGCATCGATCCGGGCGAGCAGCTTCGTCTCGGCGTCGTGACCGCGCTTCTGGGTGCGCCATTCTTCTTCTGGCTGATCCTGAAGCTCCGGAGGGAAGCATGAGTGCCGAGCTTTCCTTCGCTGGCGTGAGCGTGACGTATGGCGGCCGCAACGCGCTCGACGACGTCACGGCGAAATTCACGCTCGGCAAGGTCACCGGGATTGTAGGACCCAACGGCGCGGGAAAGACCACGCTGCTGCGCGCGGCGCTCAATCTTCTTCCGCTGGCAAAAGGAATGGTGACGGTCGAGGACCGGGCTCTCGGCGACTGGTCGCGCGAGGCGCTGGCCCGGACCATCGCCTATCTCCCACAGGGTGGCGAGGCGCATTGGCCGTTGCTGGCGCGCGACCTCGTGATGCTTGGGCGGCTGCCGCATCGCGGACATTTCTCATCACCATCGCAGCAGGATGCACAGGCCGTTCGCGATGCGATGACGCGCGCCGACGTGCTCGCTTTTGCCGATCGCCGCGTCGACGAACTCTCCGCGGGCGAGCGTGCGCGGGTGTTGTTCGCGCGTGCGCTGGCGACGAAGGCGAGAATTCTTCTGGCCGACGAGCCTGCCGCCTATCTCGATCCCGCGCACCAGTTGCGCCTGATGGGCCTGTTGCGCGAGGAGGCAACGCGTGGAACGGCGGTGGCGGTCACGCTTCACGATCTCGCACTCGCCTCGCGGCATTGCGATGAAATTCTTGTGCTGCGGGAAGGCCGGGTGGCGGCCGATGGCCCGCCCGAGACGGCTTTGTCAGATGCCACGCTGGCCGGCGTTTTCGGCATAGCGGCCCAGCGAACACACGATCCGGCAGGCGGCCGTGCCGCCATAACGCCCTGGAGCCTGATCTAAGCGATTGCTCTCATGCTTCGACGGGCTCAGCATGAGGGGCCCTTCACCCTGAGCCTGTCGAAGGGTGAAGGCGAAGGATAGACCATGTCCAAAAAGCATCATCACGACGACGAAGAAGACGACAGGCATTACAAGCACGCGCTGCGCGCCTTGCAGATCGAGCTGGTGAAGCTGCAACGCAGGCTGATCGCGGAAGGCGCCCGCGTCCTCATCATCCTCGAGGGCCGCGACGGTGCCGGCAAGGACGGTGCGATCAAGCGGCTCACCGAAAACATGAGCCCGCGCGAAACCCGCGTTCATGCGCCGGGCAAGCCGTCAAACCGCGAAGAAACCGAATGGTATTTCAAACGGTTTGTCCGCTATTTCCCCTCGGGCGGCGAATTCGTGATCTTCAATCGCTCCTGGTACAACCGCGCCGGTGTCGAGCGCGTCATGGGATTTTGCACCGAGGAGCAGGTCGCGGAATTCTTCGAAGCCGTGGTACCATTCGAGCGGCTGCTGGTGCGCGACGGGCTGGATCTGCGCAAATACTATCTCGACATCTCCAAGGGCGAGCAGAAGAAGCGGCTTGAGGCGCGCAAGGACGATCCCTTAAAGCAGTGGAAGATTTCGCCGGTCGATGCCGCGGCGCTCAAGAACTGGAAAGCCTACAGCGCCGCGCGCGACGACATGTTCGAGCGCACCAGCCACGAGGCCGCGCCCTGGCGGATCGTCCGCACGGACACGAAGAAAATCGCGCGTCTGGAATTGCTGCGCGATCTGCTCGCGAGCTTCGACTACAAGGGCAAGGACAAGAAACTGCTTAAACCCGACCGCGACGTCGTGTTCGCCTGGTCGGAGGACAAGATGAAGGACGTCGCCGCCTGATCAGTGCGGCTTAGAATCCTCGGGCGCCTTCGGCTGGTCGGGCCGTGTCGGTTGCTGCTGCGCGGCCTGGTTGCCCGCGTTCGCGGGACTGACGGCCTGTTTGTTTCCCGCCCTGGTGTCTTCCTTGGCCTCGGTCGCGGAGGTGCGGTTCTTGGCGGTGTCGACCCCGCCGGTGACGGTGGCCGAACCGCCCTGCGCAAGCGCCGATGTCGCGGAGAATGCCAGGAACGCGATTGTCGGAATCAATTTCATCGGAAATCTCCTTGGCTTGCGATGGAAACGCGCGGGAGGAACTTTGGCCGCGAGCCTAGCGCGCGCGCTTCGATCCGGCCACGGCCTGGGCGAGGGTGCGGGATTCCAGGACCTCCGCTGTCGCTTCGCGCGCGGCGAGCAGCACCTTGCGGATGGCGCAGGTCGCCTCGTCCACGCAATCGGGGCAGCGATGATAGGCCGTCACGCTGACGCAGGGGCTGAGCGCCAGTGGTCCATCGGTCTCGCGGATGATGTCGGCAAAGGAAATTTCCTTTGGCGGCCGTCCAAGCAGATAGCCACCGGAGCGGCCGCGCAGGCTCTGCACGATGCCGCGCTTCTTGAGGCCGAGCAGTATCTGTTCGAGGAATTTGCGCGGTACGCCGGCTTCCTCCGCGATATCCGCGATCATCATCGGCTCGCGCCCGCCCTTTTCAGCGAGAACGATCAGCGCATGGAGCGCGTAGCGAGCCTTCTGTGACAGCATTCGACAAGTCCCGTAACCCGAGCCTCATATTGGGTTTCTACCGATTCGGGTCAAGGTTGACAGCGCATATATAATCGTACACTGTACGTTTATGCCCAAGGTCCTGACAGGCGAGGATGTGGATGCGGTGCGTGCCAAAATCGGCGGCGCCGCGTCCCGGCTGTACGCAAAAGGCGGCCATGCCGCGATCACGATGCGCGATCTGGCCGAGGCGACGGGAAGGAGCCCGATGGGGCTCTACCGCTATTTCCGCGACCGCGACGAGATCATCGCCTGGCTGCGGACCGATGCCTTCAACCGCTTCTCCGACGCGCTGGAGAAAGCATTCGCGTCGGGCAGCGACGCCTTCGCGCGTACGCGCGCCGTAGGGCAGGCCTATCTCGACTTCGCGCTGAAATATCCCGATGCCTATCGCCTCATGTTCGACATGAGCCAGCCCGACGACGCGCGCTATCCCGTGCTGATCGAGGCCGCGGCGCGCGCCAACAAGACCGTGACGCGCCATGTCATCGCGCTCTCCGACGCCGGCGTGGTGCAGGGCGATCCCGAAACCGTCGGCCGCGCGCTGTGGGCGGCGGCGCATGGTGTGGTCGTGCTCTATCTCGCGGGCCGCCTGCCGACCGAACAGAACGTCCGCGAGTTCTATCGCGACACCATGCGCATCGCGTTTCGCGGTGCGCGCGCTCCGAAATCGTCATCCCGCAACTAAGGATCGTCCCATGCCGCTTCCCAGAGTTCTTCAGAACAGCCTGCGCCTGCCCGTGATCGGCTCTCCCTTGTTCATCGTGTCGGGGCCTGAGCTTGTCATCGCGCAGTGCAAGGCGGGCATCGTGGGCTCGTTCCCGGCGCTGAACGCGCGGCCGGATCCCGCGCTGGAAGAATGGATCGTCCGTATCAAGACGGAACTGGCGCAGTTTGAGAAAGAGACCGGCAAAAAGGCGGCACCCTTCGCGGTCAACCAGATCTGCCATTCCTCCAACGACCGCCTGCCGCACGACATCGAGGTCTGCAAGCGCCAGGAGGTACCGATCATCATCACCTCGCTGCGCGCGCCGAAGGAAGTGGTGGAGGCCACGCACTCCTATGGCGGCGTCGTGTTCCACGACATCATCAACATCCGGCACGCGAAGAAGGCGGTGGACGAGGGTGTCGACGGTCTTATTCCGGTGTGCGCGGGCGCCGGCGGCCATGCCGGCATGATGAGCCCGTTCGCGCTGGTGGCCGAGCTGCGCACATTCTGGAGCGGACCGATCGCGCTTTCCGGCTCCATCGCCAACGGACGTTCCATTCTCGCCGCGCAGGCGCTCGGCGCCGACCTCGCTTATATGGGCACGCGCTTCATTGCGACGAAGGAAGCCAACGCGCCGGAGGCCTACAAGGCGGCGCTGGTCGAAGCGGCGGGCGGCGGCGACATCGTCTACACCAACCTCTTCACCGGCGTGCATGGCAATTACCTGAAGTCCTCCATCGCGGCCGCGGGGCTGGACCCCGACGATCTTCCGGTTTCCGACAAGTCGCGCATGAATTTCGGCTCCGGCGGCAACATGAAACAGAAGGCGTGGCGTGACATCTGGGGCGCGGGGCAGGGCGTCGGCCAGATCGGCGACGCGCCGACCGTCGAGGAACTGGTCTCGCGTCTGGAGGCGGAATATCACGCGGCGAGACAGGCGCTCGCGGCGTGACGCCTTGTAAAACGGGGCGCGCACAGGCAGCTTCAGCCCGCGCGACCCCGTAGCTCAGCAGGATAGAGCGGCGGTTTCCTAAACCGTAGGCCGGTGGTTCGAGTCCTCCCGGGGTCGCCAACTCGCCGTGCAGCGCGACGGCTTCCTTAAACCATAGGCCGGTGGTTCGTTCGGCGGGCGATCGATCTGCCGATCGATCGCTTTCGCCTCACCCTCCCCGGGTCGCCGGTTCAGCCGCAATGCCGCGCTTTTGCGCGACGCTTCATCCGACGCGATAGAACTGTTTCGCGTCCATGAAGTTCTGCGCATGCGAGCCCTTGCCCGTGCCGTCATTCTGTGGCGGCGGAGGCGGTGGGGGCGGCGGCGGAGGAGGCGGTGGCGGCACGGGTGCCGGCGGGGGCGGAGGATTGTGGCAGCAGGCCACCACAGGCCCCATCAGACTGCCGATCAGCAAAGCCTTCGCCGCGAATTTCAGCGCTTTGTGCATTTTCCCCTCCGAGAGTCTCGTCCGTAAGACTCGATACAGTTCAGCCGGGCGCACTTTAGCAAATTTCGATGCCCGAAGATACGCCGCTGGCCGGGGCGAACACCTTCGTGGCGGGCGGCCGCGCGATTAAACTCCCGTCATCGAGTCGGGGGGCCACATGACGTTATCGGATTTCGCGACATTCACGACCGCGCTCAGCGGCATCGCGGTGACGGTCTCCATCGTCTATCTCGCGATGCAGACGCATCAGAACGTCCGTCATACGCGCGCGCTCATCAACCAGGGAAGGGCCACGCTGATCGCGGAGATGCTTCTGACCTCGGCGGACCCGGAGGTCGCTGCCGCGTATCTCATCGGCACGGGCCGCGAAGCGACGCCCGAGGCCGTGCGCAACATGCAGTTCCAGGCGTTCGCGGCGTCGCAGATGTTCGGCTGGCAGGATTCGTTCTCGCAGCATGAGCGCGGGCTGCTCGACGACGACATCTGGCGTCACATGCGCGCGTCGGTGGACACAGCGATGCGCCATCCGGCGTTCCGCGAGGCCTATGAGCAGCGGTTCAAAACACCGGGCACGAAATTCTGCGCGTTCATGGATGAGGCGATCGCGAAGTTGCCGAGAACGGTGTCGAGTGCTGAAAAGCCGTTGTCAAATTGACTTATGGCCAAAAACGAGCGTTCGGGTCTTAGATGAATTGCTCGCTCAAGATATGCTCACACGGTATCGCCACGAAGCCGAGGTTTTTGCGCAGAGGGGGCCGTTTTGAAAGACACCGATAATGGGCACAGTTCAACCGAAAATATCAAAGGCGCAACTCAGTCCGCTAGTCCCATTGTAGAAAGCAAGAGTCCTTGTGTCTCCGAGACTGTGCGACCTAACCCTCCTAGTCAGAGTGGCGACACGCCAAACTCTGATTTAATCATGGCGAGATGGACCAGAGTTGTTGGAATATTCACCGTGGTATTGGGCATCGTCGGTGTTGTTCAAGCTTGGGCGTTTATTCAGAGTGAGCGTGCGTTTCTCTACTTTCAAATTCAAGGGATTTTGCCTGACCCGCTGCGAGCGGAAGCTCCGATCAGTGTTGATTTTTCGGTCACCAACACTGGCAGGTCGCAGGCATTTATAATCGACGAAAAAATCACTCTTGCAGAATACGCAAATTTGCCGGAGCGACGTCCGCCCTTCTTAGTTTCGAAGTACGAGGCGAAGGGCCCTATTCCTGCAGGACAAAAGGCTTCTATCCTTATGGGTCCGCTAGCGCGAAAATTTACAAAGAATGAGATCAGCGCTTTCCAAAGCGGCTCACTCCAGCTCTTTGCCTACGGCTATGCCAGATATACCGATGAATTCAGCTTACTGAGTTCGCACGAGGTAGGTTTCTGCTGGGTTTATAATCCCGTCGATCCAACGGGCACACCAGGTGCCCGATTCGACACCTGCGACAGTCCAAATTACGTCTACGAAAAATAGTGTTTCTTGCAATGGTCAGCGTGCCACTGGTCTGGCCTCCACCCACAACCACCGCGTCCGGTTGTAATCGCGGGCGTTGGGGATCCAGCCTTTGACATAAGGCTGCACGAGGTCCTGTGTGACGCGGAAGCGCCATGGCAGCCAGGGATAATCCTTCAGCGCGATCTTCTCGGCGTTGAGAAGTAACGCTCCGCGCTTGGCCGCGTCGCTTTCCTGCTGGGCCGCGTCCAGCGCCGCGTCGTAGGCGTGGTTTTTATAGCGCGCATAATTGTTGCCGCTGTCGGCGCGCAGCAGATCGAGGAAATTGCTCGCGTCGTTGAAATCGGCGATCCACACCGCGCTCGCGATCTCGAAAGCGCCGGTCTGCATGTTGCGGTAATGCACCTGAAGATCGACCTGCTGGATGTCGAGGTCGATGAAGATCGCGCGCAGCATCGCCTGCATCACCGTGGCGACGCGGCGGTTGTCGGGATCGTGCGTTGTTTCAAGTGTGAGATGCAGCCGGTTGCCCGCGCCATATCGCGCCTGCTGCATCAGGCTCTGCGCGAGCGCGATGCGCGAGTCCATCGCCAGCGGTTTGAAATCCATCGCCGCGCCGCCGGGAAAATTCGCGATCCCTGGCGGTACGATTCCATAAGCGGGCCTGTCGCCGAAGCGCAGCACCTTGTCCGTCACTGCCTCGCGGTCGAAGGCGAGGTTCAGCGCCTTGCGCACACGCACATCTTTCAGCGGCGCATGCGTGGTGTTGAGCGCGAAATACGAGACGGCGAGGAACGGCGCGGTGCGCAGCGCGTTGGACATGTTCTTGCGCAGCCAGTCGATGCTCGTGGCCGGAATCGGCGATTGGGTATCGAGTTCGCCGGCGCGCAGGCGTTTCAGCGCGCTCTGCGAATCCTCGGCGGCGAAATAGTTGACCTCGTCGATGCGCACATGCGCGGCGTCGAAGAAGCGCGGGTTCTTCTTGAGCGTGATATGGTCGTTCAAAATCCATTCGGCGGGAACATAGGCGCCGTTGGCGACATAGTTCTCCGGCCGCGCCCACGCGTCGCCTTTTGCGAGCACAACATGGCGCGGCACGGGATAGGCGGTGTCGTGGGTGAGCAGCTCCGGCAGATAGGCGGCGGGATGATCGAGCTGTATCACGAGCGTGAGATCGTCCGCCGCGCGCACGCCGAGCGACGCGGGCGGCAGTTTGGCGGTGCTGATCGCGCGCGCGTTCTTCAGGACCCAGAGATTGTAGGCGTACGGTGCTGCGGTTTTCGGGTTCAGTTCGCGCTGCCACGCGAACACAAAATCCTGCGCGGTAACGGGCTTGCCATCAGACCATTGCGATTTGCGCAGGTGAAACGTCCAGGTCTTGCCGTCTTTCGATATATCCCAGCGCTCCGCCGCGCCGGGGATCGGCCGCGCCGCGGCGTCGAGCGTGGTAAGGCCGATCAGCATATCGCCCAGGGTGTTCGATTCCGCGACCGTGTTGACAAAAGCGGGATCGAGACTCTTCGGCTCGCTGCCATTGCCGCGGTTGAGCACGGTGAGCGCGTGCGCGCCGGTGGTGAACAGAAGCGCGATCGTCAACGCGACTCGGCAGCGGAATGTCATGCGTGGAAGACTATCACGCGCCGTGAAAATCCTGCGCGCGGCCTTGAAGCGTCGCCTGGTCATTCCCATCTGCGGTGGTCGGCGCGCGCCGAGGGTGAGAAAAACCCTTCGGCGTGGTGTGTGATAAACGAGGGGGTACCCCCCCTCGAAGTTTTGAGGTTCAAATGGGCAGCGAGAGGAGAGCGGCGCGAATTTGTTGAGAAAGCGATTTCAAGTCTCAAGCGATTGGGGTTTTGAGACTCGTACTCGCCAGATTTTGAACCGGCTGCTCAGACCGTCGTGATCGCGCGGTCGAGCGAGAGATAGCGCGTGCGGTTGACGTTGATGTTGTTGCCGATCCAGCCCTTGACCTGGGGCGAGACCAGATCGCGCGTGACGCCGAAGAACACCGGCGCGATCGCCGCGTCATCGAGGACGATCTGCTCGGCCTCGGCCAGCAACGCGCCGCGCGCCTTGCCATCGCGGGTGTTGTCGGAT
>CAZCJI010000040.1:0-13615 GCA_964498625.1 uncultured Rhizobium sp. | reverse complement strand
CGCTTTGCGCGGGCATGGGCGGTGCGTGCTGCGGCGCCGTTGTGGACGGATGCATCGCGGAAGACCCAAGGCTGGCGGTTCTGTCGGAGCGTTCCGGTGGGTGCGGGACAAATCTCGCGTCCATCGGGACCTAGCTCCAATGATCTTCCCGGCGAAGAAAATCAAGCCCGCGAGGTCTTGGCCGCACGCTATTTCTTCGCCGTTGATGACGTTGTATTCACATCCGCGGGAGGCGCGCTCAACACTGTTCCATGCACCCATCCCTGCTGGGGCTTGTCATTTGCTTTGGCGCCTGAGATCTCGACCTTCACCCATTTGTCCTGTTTTTCGAGCACGAAAACCTGCGTGTTCACGGGCAGCGAGCCAACGACAGATGCCGTCGTCGAGGGATCGGCGCGAAGCTTCGCTGCATGCAGTACGGTCAGGACTGGTCTCTGCACAGCAGGTGCCGGCGGGACGGGCACGGTCACGGAGCGCGTGTTGGCCTCCGGCAGAATGGGATCGAGTACGCCGGTGCTCGTGACCATCGGCGCAACCTTGTAGTAGCCGACCATCGCCAGTCCACCGAAGACCGCAGCCAGTGCAAGATTCCGCGCCAGGCGGAAGACCTGCTGCGTGCGCTCCTGACCTTCGTCGGGCTCTGAGTCCTGAGCGCGCCATTGTTCGTCGGCTTTCTGCACGGCCGCGCGTGCCTGCACCGCCAGGCGCTCGCGTTCGAGTTCGTGGTCGGCGCGCAGCTGCATCAGTTCGTTCTCACGGCGGGCAAGCGCCCCTTGCACGGAGCTCAGGTCTTTCCGCAGGCGCAGGAAGTCGGCGGTATCGCCGCGATGGCGCAGGGCTTCGTTCTGCGCACGCGTTTCGGCCACCACGGATTCGGCCTTCTTCGCGCGCACCGTCATTTCGTTGAGCGCCCTGGCCGCCTGTTGCTGCATCTGTCCTTCAAGCGCCGCGGCGCGCGAGGCTTCTGCAATCTTCCAGGCCTGCTGTGCTTTGGAGAGCGTGGCCTCGGCTTCCTGCACCCAGCGCTCGCGGGCCTGTTCGTGGGCGATTTTCAACTGGGCCAGTTCCTCGTCCCGCGCATTCAAAAGCGTCTTCAGCGCCGATTGCACTTCGCGCATCTGGCTGAGTTCGGCATCCTTGCCCTGATACCGCGCCGCTTCTTCGCGGACACGGCTCTCTGTCTGATCGATCTGCCCGGAGAGGCGCGCGATGGCTTCCTCAGATTGCTCGCGCCATTTTGCTTTGGCCTCCGCCAATTCTTCCGCAGCGGTCTCTTTCCAACGCTTTTCGGCATCCCTGAGCGTCTTGTCCGAATCTTTCTCCGCGCGACGAAGGGCGTCTTCGCCAGCTTTCTGGACTCGCGCCAGTTCGGCTGTCCGCGCGGCAAGCGATTCCTTCGCCACGACGAGTTCCCCACGCACGCGCTTGAGTTCGACGCTGTCGCCCCGCAGGTTTTCCGCTTCGCTGCGCGCGTTCTCCGCTCCAGACCGGAGTTGCTTCAGCTCCTCGTCGCGCGCCGCCAGCGTCGCCTTTGCCTTGTCGAGATCCAGCTCCGCACGGGCGGCGGCTTTATCCGCCGCTTTGCGTTCGACCTTGGCGTCGTCGGCTGCTTGCTTCAGCTCCTGGTCCCGTTCGGTCAGAACGGATTTCACTCTCGCCAACTCGTCCCGCAGGCGCTGCCGCTCGCTATCGGCATCGCGCAGCTTGCCGGCTTCATCGCGCGTCTGTTTGACGTTCGCGCGCTCGCGGTCCAGCTCCAACTCGCGCTCGGCGAGAACGGATTTGGCTTTCGTCAGTTCGTCTTTCAGCCGTTGCCGTTCGCTGTCGGCATTGCGCAATTTGCCGGCCTCGTCGCGCGTCTGCTTGACGTTCGCGCGCTCGCGATCCAGCTCCATATCGCGTTCTGCGAGCAAGGCTTTTGCTTTTGCCAGCTCATCTTGCAATCGCCGGCGCTCGCTGTCCGCATCGCGCAATTTGCCGGCTTCATCGCGCGTCTGTTTGACGTTCGAGCGCTCACGGACCAGCGCCGCCTCGCTTTCGGCAAGCAAGACTCTTGCTTTTGCCAGCTCATCTTGCAGGCGCTGCCTCTCGCTGTCCGCATCGCGCAGCTTTCCGGCCTCTTCGCGCGTTTGTTGGGCGTCCGAGCGCTCGCGGTCCAGTTCTGCCTCTTGCTCCGCGAGCGCGGCTCTCGCTTTGGCCAGCTCGCCTTGCAGACGCCGGCGCTCGCCATCGGCGTCGCGCAATTTGCCGGCTTCGTCGCGCGTCTGCCTGACATTGGAGCGCTCGTGTTCCAGTTCCGCCTCGCGCTCGGCAAGGGCCGCTCTGGCTTTCGTCAATTCTTCTTTCAGTCGTTGCCGCTCGCTGTCGGCATTGCGCAGCTTACCCGCTTCATCCTTTGTCTGCCGGACGTTCGAGCGCTCGCGATCCAACTCGGCGTCGCTTTCGGCAAGCGCCGATCTGGCTTTTGCCAGTTCATCTTGCAGACGCAGACGTTCGCTCTCCGCGTCGCGCAGTTTACCGGCTTCAGCACGGGTCCGTTTGAGGTTCGCCCGTTCGCGTTCGAGTTCGGTTTCGCGCTCGGCGAGCGCTGCACTCGCCCTGGTGAGATCGTCGCGCAGCTTGCGTTTTTCCGCATCGTCGGCGCGCGCGCGGGCGGTCTCTGCCTGCGGCGCAATCCTTGCTCTCTCGAGTTGAGCGGCCGCTTCGGCGAAAGCTTTTTCCGAGCGCCTTTTCCAGCCCGCTTCAGCTTCGGCGATGCGCGCCGCTTCGGCGGCCTTCCATTCCTTCTCGGCGCTCTTCAGCGCGTCATCGGCCTCCTTCTGCAGCCGCTCGCGCTCCTGAACGAGGCGATCGTCCGCGCTTTTTTCAAGCTTCGCGATCCGCACGTCCTCGCTGATCTTGGCGGCGCCGCGAAGCTTCGACATCGTCGCCGTCGCTTCCTTGACGGCTGCGGCGATGCGGGCCTCCGCTTCGGCCTCCCAGGTCTCACGCAGAGCTGCGAGTTCGGCATCGATCGTTTCGCGCGGAAGCTCCACATCGGCGGGCGCGGCTTCTTCCTTCATGCGCGCCAGTTCCGCATCGCGGATAGCAAGCGAAGTTTTCAGCTTCGCCAGTTCATCGCGCAGCCGCCGCAGTTCCTTGCCATCCGGGGCGGGCACCGCCGGCGCGGCAGAGTCATCGGGCGCCGGCACGGCATAGTCGAGGAGCGCGAGCGTTCCGCCATCGCCGCCGTCCGAACGTATGAGACGCAACGCGAGAGTCGGCGATGCATCGGCCGGGCTCGCCGGCATATAAGCGAGCCCTTCGATCTCATCGAGCGCGAGCGACCATGAACGGTCGCCGTTGATATGGCCGCGCGACAGGCGCGCGCGCGGGGGCATGCGCTCCACGCGCACGGTCAGGCGTCCATGTCTGCGATAGGGTGCGATCAGCGGCGCGAAATCGAGCGCGATCGGATCCGGCGGAATTGGCTCCTCAGGCAACGGGCGCGGAGGTGCCTCGACGCGCGGCGCTTCGACGGCCGGCGGCTTTCGTGCAAACCCTGTCCCGCGTTGTGCCATTCGCGCGTCAACTCCATCGCCGCCCTTTGCGGCGTGCGCGCCCCACCGGGCGTTATTTTCGCCGGAGGGAGTAAACCAATCGTTCTCCAGGTGTGCGTGGCGATGTGACGAACCGGGCTTATCCGCGCCTGGAGGTTTAATTTATTTTTTACGAAGCGGACCGGGACGCGTCAGGCCGCGATGCCGGCGAGAACCTTGCGGTATCGCTCGACAATTCGTTCGCGGGCGATGTGGTGCCCGTTTTGGACCGTTATCTGACCGCGCCGCCACACGCGGTCGATGGCGCCGCCGCGTGCGGCGAAGATCAAGCTGTCGAGAATTTCATCCGCGTTTCGCCCGGCGAGCGCGGGATGCCGGGGATTAAGGCTCACGATGTCCGCCGAAGCGCCGGTTTGGAGACCCGCGCACCGCACACCAAGTGCTTGCGCGCCGCCCGAGAGAGCCGCGCGATAAAGACTGCCGCCCGTCGATTGACCCTCCACGGCTGCCAGGATGTTGCGGCCCCCGCGCGTCAGGCGTTGCCCGTATTCGAGAAGCCGCAGTTCCTCGGCGGCGTCGATCAGGACATTGGAGTCGGATCCGACGCCGAACCGTCCGCCCCCCGCGATGAATTCCGGCGCGAGGAAAATCCCGTCGCCCAGGTTGGCTTCGGTGATCGGGCATAGTCCGGCGACGGCTTTGCTCCGTGCCAGAGCGTGTGTCTCATCCGCGGTCATGTGCGTGGCATGGACCAGGCACCAACGGCCATCGACATCGGCATTGTCTAACAACCATTGCACCGGCCGCCTGCCCGACCATGCGATGCAGTCCTCCACTTCCTTTGTCTGTTCGGCGACATGGATATGGATGGGAGCATCGCCGGCGAATTGCGCAACGCGGCTTAATTCGTCCGGCGTAACAGCCCGCAGCGAATGTGGCGCAATACCGACGATTGCATCGCCCAACTCCGATACGCTGTTGCGTGCGGATTCGAGCAGCCGCGAGAAGCCTTCGGTGTCATGGATGAAGCGTCGCTGCATCGGCTTGGGGGGCGCGCCGCCGAACGCCGAGTGCGCGTAAAAAACCGGAAGCAGCGTCAGGCCGATACCGGTCAGCGCCGCAGCTGCCGCGACACGCACCGACATCTCGGCGGGATCGGCATAAGGTGTGCCATCCGGCGCATGATGCAGATAGTGAAACTCGCCGACACGCGTGGATCCGCTCTCGAGCATCTCGGCAAACGCCATCGCCGCGATCGCCTCGAACTGGCCGGGATCGAGCCGTGCGACGAAGCGATACATGATCTCGCGCCAGGTCCAGAAGCTGTCGTTCTCAGGCCCGCGCGTTTCCGCGAGCCCCGCCATCGCGCGCTGAAAGGCATGGCTGTGAAGATTGGGAAGGCCGGGAATGGCGATAGCATGCGCCTCGTCTTCGGACGCGCGCGATGTGCCGGTCTCAACCTGCGTTATCAGGCCGGATGCGATGGTGAATCGCACATCGCGTTCCCATCCGCCGGGCAACAGTGCCTGCGCGAACCAAAGCCGATTGCTCACTGGACAGGCCTCTTTTGCACGCTCTATGGGTATACGCATTCAAGGGATGCCGGAGACATAGCATGAATCCCGACTGGCTGGAGGTTCGTCGCGGCGCGGTCCCGCTCGTCGTGAGCTTTCCGCATACGGGCACCGAAATTCCCAAGAATCTGGAAAACGGGTTCGTTTCGCCTTGGCTCGCGCGGCGCGATGCCGATTGGTGGGTCGACAGGCTCTATGATTTCGCGGCGGAGATGGGCGCGACCACGGTGCGGACGCCGTTCTCGCGTAGCGTGATCGACGTCAATCGCGATCCCTCCGGCGCATCGCTCTATCCAGGTCAGGCGACGACAGAGTTGTGTCCCACCACGACCTTCGATGGCGAGACGCTGTATCGCCAAGGATGCGCGCCGGACGATGCCGAGATCGCGCGGCGGCGCAAAACCTATTTCGCACCGTATCACGACGCGCTACGCGAAGAGATCGACCGTTTGCGGGAATCGCATCCGGCCGTCGTCCTGTTCGATGCACACTCCATCCGTTCGCGTATTCCGCGGCTGTTCGAGGGCGAACTGCCGCAATTCAATATCGGGACCAACAGCGGACAAAGCTGCGCATCCGGGTTGACCGAAGCGGTGGAGGAGGCATGTAGCGCGCCCGGTTATTCGCGCATCGTGAATGGGCGCTTCAAAGGCGGATGGACAACGCGGTGTTATGGCGAACCGGCAAAGGGCGTTCACGCCGTCCAGCTCGAACTCGCCTGCCGCGGCTATATCGATGAGCCCGATATGCCTGCTGAGGCGAACTGGCCAACGCCATACAATCCCAAGCGTGCCGAAAATCTGCGGAGCATTTTGAAGAAGGTGCTCAAGGCCTGCGTGTCGTTTGCCGGGGCCGAAACTTAGTGCGTATTTTGCGCGCCGCTGACCGCGTTGCCGTGCCGTGGAAGAATGGCGGTGGTGTGACGCGCGAAGTCGCGATCTGGCCGCCCGGCGCAACGGTCGATGATTTCGACTGGCGTATCAGCATCGCCGATGTGCGTTCAGCGGGACCGTTCTCGATCTTCGAGAATATCGATCGCACGATCATGATCCTCGATGGACGTCTCACGCTTGCCCTGCAGGATCGCGTCATCGCGCTCGACAGCAACAGCGCTCCCTTTGCGTTTCCGGGCGATATCTCTTGCGCCGGCGCGCCCATGGACGGGCCGGTCACGGATCTGAATGTGATGACACGGCGCGGCCGCTGTTCCGCACATGTCGAACCTCTTTCCGTGCCGCCGCAATCTGGCAATGCGCGACGCAGCGTGATCGTGGCAAGTAGAGCGTCGATGGTCGATATCGGCGCAGAACGGATTGCGCTGGATGCACACGACGCGCTTTTGATTGAAGGTCATGCCGTGGCGCGGCTTATTTCCGGCGCGGGGTTTCGAATTTTCCTGTCAGGGCGCTGAAAGTTCCGGTTTTTTGAGAACAGTTCGCAAGCCTGCATCGGCCATCCGATTTACTTGCCAATTCATGTCCGCGCCCACATTGTTCGCGCCGGTCGCGGGCGCTCCGCTAGCCACCACCCAAGGGGAGAAATTCGATGTCTGTGTCTTTGCGTTCTCTGGCCGTCTGTGCGCTCGCCGCCGCGGCGATGATGGCCGTTCCGGCTCAAGCTTTTGTCTACCACGGTTATCACATCATGCCGACGGCGAAATACATGGCGAAGCTGAGGAAGACCGGTCACGTGCCGCCACCTGCCGATACCGTCAATTACTACGGCGGGTCGGTCTTCAGCGCGGTCAAAGTCGTGAACGTGATCTGGGGACCGAACGTCAACCCCACGACCGTATCGACTGTTTCGGGTCTGGGCGCGGCGCTTCCGAACAGC
This sequence comes from uncultured Rhizobium sp., assembly GCA_964498625.1. Lineage (GTDB taxonomy): Bacteria > Pseudomonadota > Alphaproteobacteria > Micropepsales > Micropepsaceae > Rhizomicrobium. The sequence continues at coordinate 6,669 of CAZCJI010000040.1, read as the reverse complement.
ACCTATCTCGATCAGGGTTCCGCAGAGTACAGCACAAAGGGAGTGAAAGCGATCAACGGGCATAAGAGCACGAACCAGACGATCGTGCGCGGCACCTTCCTCGGACAAACGCAGATCACGCCGAAGAATCAGAGCACCGACCTGACAGACGAAGACGTGCAGAAGGAACTGAAATATCAGATCAAGAAGGGGCATCTTCCGGCGCGTGATCTGAACACGCTTTACATGATCTATTTCCCGACCACTGTGTCGATCACCCTGGACGGTCTTGTCTCCTGTCAGGATTTCGGCGCCTATCACTTCGCCGTCAATGACACCAAGCTCTCGAAGAAGAACCTGTTCTACGCGGTGGAGCCCGATTGCCAGTCGGGTATCGGTTTCATCACCTTTGCCGCGAGCCACGAGTTCATGGAAGCGACCACCGACAATGTTCCGACGCCGGGCTCGTTTCCCGATTTCCCGCAGGCCTGGAACGACAGCCAGGGCTTCGAGGTCGCCGACCTCTGCGGCACAAGCGGAACGCTGACTGCGGGATCGGCCAGCTTTGAGGTGACGCAGTACTTCCTCAACTCGACCCACGCCTGCAGCAAGGGCAATTACACGAGCCCATAAGCCGGGATCGGGCTTCTTCGACCCCATTGCGAACAGGGCCCGCCGCTTGGTGGGCCCTTTTTGCTTTCTTCCCCTTGCCAGCGATTTAGTGTCATTCTCATTCCGATACTGGGTGGGAGACGGGACATGAAAAGTATCCTCGGCGCGGCGCTTTTGATGGTGTGCGCGTTCCTGCCCGGTGCGGCTTTTGCCGATGGCGGCGTTTGTCCAAGACCCGCCGCCGGCAGCGATGTTACGCCGCCGCCCGATCTTTACAGCCAGAACGGCGTCCTCAACGTCACGCTGAATTACTACACCTCGATGGACAGCCTAGAGCGCACGCTTTTCTGCTTCGTGACCAGCGACGGGCAGGAATCGCCGACGCTGCATGTCAATCCAGGCGACACGATCAACATCACGCTGACGAACCAGGTACCGCCCGCGCCCGGCGCGCCGACCGAGCGCGTGTCGAACCGTCAGACCGTCTGCGGCGATGCCGATATGACCGTGACGTCGGTCAACATGCATTTCCATGGCACGAACACCGCGCCGCGGTGCCATAGCGACGAGGTCATCCATACCCTGATCAATTCCGGCGAAACATTCACCTACACGCTCCAGATTCCGGCGGACGAACCGCCGGGGCTTTATTGGTATCATCCGCATGTGCATGGAATTTCCTCTCAGGTGCTGCAGGGCGGAGCGACGGGCGCCATCGAGGTCGAGGGCATCGCGAATGTGCAGCCTGCGGTGGCCGGCCTGCCGGAGCGGTTTCTTATCCTGCGTGATCAACGGCTGGGTGCGCCGCTGAAAAACAATGGCGGAGACCCAAACAATCCCGTGCCGAATTGGGATGTGTCCTTGAATTATGTTCCGGTATCTTACTGGCGCTATACGCCGTCGGTCATCCGGATGCAGACCGGAACGCAGGAATTCTGGCGCGTCGTCAATTCCGGCGCCAACACGATCTTCGATATCCAGGTCGTCTATGATGGCGTCGCGCAGCCGCTCAAGATCGTGGCGCTGGACGGCGTGCCGACAGGCTCCAAGGACGGAAAGCATCAGGGCACGATTGTCACCCAGACCGATATTCTGCTTCCGCCATCGTCGCGTGCGGAATTCATTGTCGATGCGCCGGCGTCCAGTTCCGTCTCGGCGCAGCTTTCGACATTGGCGATCGACGGCGGCCCTGCATCTGACAGCAATCCCGCCCGTCCTCTCGCCGATATCGTTGTCAGCGCGGCGCCCGCGAAGCTTTCAAAAACAGCTGCTCCGAACAGCGCGGTGCGAAAGATGCGCTTCGACGATCTTGCCAATGCGAAAGTCACCACACAGCGCTCTCTCTATTTCTCCGAATACAATCCACCGGCGCATTCGAAGGAGATTGAGAACACAAGCTTCTTCATCACGGTCGATGGCCAGAAGGAAATTCCCTACGACCCGAACAATCCGCCGGCCATCGTCACGACGCAGGGTGCAGTGGAGGAATGGAACATCCGGAACCAGACCGCGGAAGTGCATGAATTCCACATACATCAGATCCACTTCCTGGTCGAAGCGATCAACGGCGTTCCAATCCCGAAAAAAAAGCAGCAGCTCTATGATGTCTTCCAGGTCGGCTACTGGGACGGCAAGGGCACGCCGCCGAGCATCACGGTGAAGATGGATTTCCGCGGCCCCGACAAGGGCGATTTCGTCTACCACTGCCACATCCTCGATCATGAGGATCACGGCATGATGGCGATCATCCGCGTGTTGCCGAAGAACGGCGGCTGAGGGCGTTCAGTCTTCGGCCGTTGCGGCTTCGTCGATCATCCGCTGCACGAACGGGTGGAAGTGGCCGCGATAGCGCGCCTGCACGGCGGCAAGCTTCCAGTCGTTGTGGGTCAGCATCTTGCGGCAGCCGTCCGCGCCGCAGGTACAGTGATCCTGGTCCCACACATACTCGTCCTCCTCGAAATTCCACGTACCCTGGTCGAGCGTGATTTCCTCGCCGGCTGCGATGTCGCGCCGCGCGACCAGATCGACCTCGCCCATGAGCCAGCAATTCGCGTTGCAGGAGTGGTTGAGGTTCTCGTCCAGGCTAGGCACGGGATCGTCTTCGCGCAGCGCGAGATAGACGCCCTCGCCCACCTGCCAGATCGAACGCATGCGATAGACGTCGGTCTCGAAATCCTCCGGTGAGATGGTCTCACCGCCGAATTCCATCAGCTTTTCGCCTTTTGAGATCGGCTCGGCCGCGATCACGCCATCGCCGTGGATTTTCGACTTGCCGGGAACGAGCTTGGGACTGATCCAGGACCGCGGAAGATAGTTTTTCATATCGCTTGCCACGATTGCCGCATGCTCAAGATCATAGCCGCAATGCTTCAAGGGCATGCGTGCGGTTGGGGTTTCTCAGGGTGCCTGCCTCAGGCCGGGTCGAACTGCCCGCGCAGCGCGAGGCACAGGGGCTTTTATCCTGAGCCGACGCCGCGAGAGCTTTTGGGGGATACTCAAATTGTCGGAGAAACTCAAATGGAGACAGACCCTTACGCAATCGATTTGCGCATGAAATTGCACTTCCGTATCTAGTTCTCTTCGATGCGATTGCGAGTTATTCTCCAATCTCCATGAAAGCTCACAGGAGGACCTTTTGACCCTACGCAGATCACTCTTGGCGATGGCCCTGCCAGCCGCCGTACTTTTGGCGTCGAGCGGTGCGCTTGCCGCGACCCCCGACGTTTTCGGCCGGATCACGGCACCCGCTGGCGTCGTGCAGACCGCGATGCCGGACACCGCTCCGCTGTACGTCATTCTGAGCCTGCCGCTGACCAACGAAGCGGGTGCTACGAAATTCGGCGCGGACGTCTCCGACCCGGACAGTCCCATCTATGGCCACTATCTGACACCGGCGCAGTTCGGCGCGCGTTTTGGCGCCAACAAGAGCGACTATGAAGCGCTGCGCAAATGGGCGAAGTCGAACGGACTCAAGGTCGGCGCGCGTACGTCGAACCGCACCACCGTTTCGCTGTCGGGCACCGCGGCACAATTCGCATCGCTCTTCAACACGCGGTTCGCGTCGTTCCAAACGCCGGCACACGGCGACGGCTATGTAATGCTGAAGGATCCGCAGCTTCCCAAAGCTCTTGCTGGCAAGATCGACGGCGTGATCGGGCTCGAGAGCGCAGGCGATCATGCCTGGCTTGCGCATCCGGCGAAGAAGGGGGCCAATCCCGACGTGGGCACCGGCATCGACGGCTACGCGCCGAGCGACATCCGTACCGCGTACGATGTGCCCACCCAGACCAATGGCAACAAGACCGAAGTGCTTGCGCTGTTCGAAGAATCTGGTTTCCCGGATAGCGACATGACCACCTATTACAATCAGTACGGTCTGACGCCTGTTCCGGTGACGCGGATCGGCGTGAACGGATCGGGTACCGGTTCCGGCGGCGCGACCGTCGAAACCGATCTCGATCTGCAAGCGGCAATCGGCGTGAACCCGAATATAAGCCAGATTCTGATGTACATCGATGCGAACGGCAGTTTCTCCAGCCAGCTCATCAACAGCTTCAATCAGATCGCGGAAGACGATCAGGCCACTGTCCTCAGTGTCTCCTATGGCATCGACGAAAATCAGCAGGGCCAGACGGCGGTCAAGGCCGAGGGCAAAGCGCTGAAGCAGCTGCAGGCGGAAGGCATCACAGTGTTCGTCAGTTCCGGCGACGATGGCGCGGCGGGACGTGAAGGAAGCGGCCTGAATGCGCCGGATCCGGGATCGCAGCCGTTGATTACCTCGGTCGGCGGGACGCGTCTGAATGTGACGGGTCAGGAAGCCTGGAGTTCGGAGACAGTCTGGAACGACCTCAATCAAGGTGATGGCGCCACGGGTGGCGGCGTGAGCAAGTACTGGAAGATTCCGAAATATCAGCTTCTCAAAGGCCAATCGGTCGCGGTCGCGAACGGCGGATCGGCCACGATGCGTAACGTGCCCGACATCGCCGCGGATGCGGATCCGTTCACGCCGTACTCGGAATATTGCGGTTGTTTCGGCGGCTGGTTCGGCGATGGCGGCACCAGCCTCTCGGCGCCGATCTGGGCCGGCATGGCGACGATCATCAACTCCAACCGCGTCAACGCCGGTCTTCCGCGCCTCGGTTTCTTCAACACGGCGCTCTACAAGATCGCGAAGAAGGAAAAGAATTTCCACGACATCACCCAGGGTAACAATGGAAACCCCGGTTACACAGCGGGTAAGGGCTACGACAACGACACGGGCTTTGGCTCGATCGATCTCGGCAAACTGATGCCAAATCTGCTGAAGAAGTAAAAAAGAAGAAAGACGGGCGGGGGTGTTCGCGCCCTCGCCCTTTTTTCGATCTTCGGACGCGGCGCGGCATTCAGTGCTTCGGCCAACTACGTCGTCTTGAAATATACCTTCCGAAATTTTTCGCGAAACTCGGGATACGCGAGAACCCGGCCGATCCCTTGCGTGGAAATCGGACTACGCACCTGGACCGTGCTGGCCGTCATGACCGCCCGCGGCATTTTGCGAGGCTGTGGAGCCCGGTCCGCTTCCAGAAGCCCCACATGGGCAAGTATCTTTGCGGTCCAGGACTTCGGGTCACGGGCCAGCTCTTCGTAAGGGACAGTCAAAATCCGATCGGGGAATTGCTCCGACCAATGCCGATAGAGGATATCCTCGGTACGAAAATGTTTCGCGATGCTCTCCGGCGACCATGTCCAGGGCATTTCGGCCGTAAAAAAACTTCGAAAGCACGAGAACGCCACATCTTCAGGCTCTCGCCGAAGCCATAAGACCTTGGCGCCCGGGAGCATATGAAGAAGCAAGCCCATGTACAGGCTTTGGTCCATGCTTTTGTCGACAACGCGTCCAGAACCTGGGAAGCGCTGTGCGATCATTCCAAGATAATCATTGGCGAGGTCGCCCCACGGATCGGTCGAAATGCCAGCCAGACGGTCCTGATATGCCAGTGCTCCAGAAAACGCATAGTTTTGCGTCGGTATGAGCGCCGGCTGAACGAGGCATGCCTCGGCTCCATCATCAATCTCGGAGCGATCGATCAAAATCTGCTCGACGAGCGTGGTGCCTGAACGTGGAAGCCCCGTCACAAAAATCACTTGCTCACTTCGGTTTTCGGACGGCCGCAGGCGCGCCATATTTTGCGGGACGAAGTCCCTCACGAGTTGGGCAGCAATGTTGCCGAAATTGGAGGGTTCCTGGAGCTTGAAACTCCGCATCATGGACGCGCCTTCTTCGAAGGCGGCGTAGGCCATCGGGTAGTCGCCAACATCGTCATAGGCCTTACCCAATCCGTAGAGAAATCGTGCGGCAGCCTCGGGCGAGGCTTCCCTGATTTCGCCACGCATAGTCTCCATGCGGCTTATATCGGGATCGCCGGGATGGAATTTCTTCAGCATCGCCAGCGCATGCCAGGTTAGCAGCGCCGTGGGAGCAATAGCGATCGTCTCGCGAAACAACTCTTCCGCAACATCGAAGTTTCCCATCTGCATTTCTACGACGCCGCGGTAATGCAGCACCGCTGGATAGTTCTGGACGGTTGTGGGCAGGTTCTGAATTTGGCGCATTGCCTTTTGCACGCGCCCGTATTTCGACAATTTGCCGCAATGTTCGAGTATGCGTTCCACCGTTTGCGGCGTTGTCATTGCCCACAACCGTGAAGCCTCCAGCGAGAGCTCGATTTCGCCGATGCTGGTTGCCAATTCTGCAATGCCGCGCCAGCGCTCGCCTGGCTCCGGCGAGGCCGCCAATTCCGCCCCGATGAGTGACGCAGCTTTGCGCCGGTCGAACGCGCGGAGAGCATCGACGGCTTGCAAAATTCGGGGCTCGGCGATTTCGTCAGACATATTGCCGTTGTCTTCGATCTTTTCCGCTCACATCCCTTGGTGAGAAAGTGGCGCAGGGCAGCGCCCACCCGCACTGCGGGCCTTGGCGCTCACTGTTTCCAAACTTGTTTCGCTCTTTTGGGAGAAAATGGCGCACCCGATAGGATTCGAACCTATGACCTTCGCCTTCGGAGGGCGACACTCTATCCAGCTGAGCTACGGGTGCGT
>CAZCJI010000039.1:0-13627 GCA_964498625.1 uncultured Rhizobium sp. | reverse complement strand
AGGAGTTAATGCGCGGATCAGATTTCGAAAAAATTCCGACGTTCTGAAGCGCATAATTCCAGTCCTGATCGGTGCTCGTATGAACAAGCCAGATCGGCGCATCGTTTCCGTAAATTTGCTGGCCAGACCCTTTGTCGTCTTCCCAGAAGTAATAGAGTCCCGCGCTATACTCGAACACGTCGCTTGTCGGCGACTGAATGCGTAACTCTTGCGTGAATTCGTCTTCCTGATCTGCCTGACGCGCCGTACCCAGCACAGACAACGCAGTGATGTCGGAATCGTTGTCCGGGTTCCAGTTCCAGAAGCGAAAGGCGGTGATAGACGTGAACGTATAACCGTCGCGAGTCCAATCCGCCTGCGCAGAGAGTCCGCCCTGCTCCATAAATTCATGGTACGGGGAGTTTGCGTCCGTCTTCCGGGCAAACGGATCAATGGGCAATGGCGTGTAACCCGCCTGGGCCGAGCGTTGGTAGAAATTGAACGGAACGGCCTGCCCATCGTCTAACGTCGCTACAAAGTTTTGAAGGACGGTAATGCAGCACTCTTGGCGCTGCTTGTTATAGTCCGCGATTATGCGCAGCTTGAAATCGCTATTGGGCTGCCAGACTGCCTGCCCGCGGAGGCCATAGTCATGATAGTCGAAGCTCCGGCTGCCGGTCGTAACGTTCTGGAGGAAGCCGTTGCGGGTCGTTTCCGATGCCGTGAAACGGCCGAGTAGCGTGTCATCGTCGCTTAGAGAACCCGAAACCGTTCCATCGATCTTTCCGTAACTCCAGTCGCCAACACTCGCAGACCCGAGAAATTCCGGATCTGCGGTTGGCGCCAGGGTCGTGATGTTGATCGCGCCAGAGGTCGTGTTCTTGCCGTAAAGCGTGCCCTGCGGGCCGCGAAGCTCTTCAATGCTGGCGATATCCGGAAAGTCGAAGGTCGCTTCCGCCGGCCGGGGATAGAACACGCCATCGACATAGACGCCGACGCCGCCCTCGATACCGTCGTTTGCAAGACCGATGTTCGATCCAAGGCCGCGGATACTGATGTTCGTGTTGCGCGCGTTGAACGACACGATCTGAAGGCTGGGCACGAGTTCGGTTAGTTTCAGAGCATTGGCGATACCGTTGTTTTGAAGCGTATTCGCTTCCAGTGCTGTCAGCGAGATCGGCACATTGTGCTCGTTCTCTGCCTTGCGACGAGCCGTGACCGTCACGGTTTCGATACCTTCCGACCCCGTCAGCGTGACCGTGTCCGCTGCGGCAACCTGCTGCTGAGCGGTTGCCGGCGCGGCCGCCATAAATCCGGAAAGAAACGCCGCGCCCGTCAACGCGCTCCCAAGCCACCGCACCTTCAAAGACGACAAAACGCGCATGTTGCACTGCCCCTAAAATTTCGACCGCCCAGTCGTAAGTCTACTAATCCGATAGAGTCAATATTATTATCTGCCTAAAAAGCGGGCTGGAAATTTCTTCGCAACTTGTCGCGAGTCAATTTTGTCTACTTGATTGATAGACTTAGTATGATAATAGAACGAGATCGGAGTTTGGCGCATGCAAGAAAAAATTTCTGTGACGCCCCCGTTAACGTTCCGGCGCCTTGCCGCGTTTTCGTCTCTGGGCGTTCCGATTGCCGCAACGCTGCTGCCGATCGGCGTGTATTTGCCGCCTTACTATGCCCAGACGATGGGGCTGGGACTTGGGACCGTAGGCGCAATCTTCATGTTCAGCCGATTGTGGAACGCGCTGTGCGATCCAATCGTCGGTATACTTTCCGACCGGACCCGCACATCGATCGGCCGTCGCAAACCCTGGATTGCAGCAGGTGTGCCGCTGGTGATCGCGTCCGTTGTTGCTGTCTTCTGGCCACCGGATCGCATCGGCGCATCCGGGCTCAGCCTCTATCTGGCCGCATGGATGTTTGCTCTGTATCTGGGTTGGTCGATGGTGGCGACGCCCTTCTACGCATGGAGTGGCGAGCTTTCAGCACAGTACCATCAACGCAGCCGGATTCAGACGTTCGTGCAGGTCGCCGTCGCATCCGGTTATGTGCTTGTGCTTCTAATCCCGGCGATACTCGACCAACTGGGACCGCAATTCGCCCATCAAAAAGTGGCCGCGATGGGCACATTCGCGCTGGCAGCGCTTGTGCCCGGTCTTATCGCGGTGCTGTTTCGCTTTCGAGAATCTCCCGTTCAGTCCGTCTCAAACGGCGGAGCCTCCATCGGGAAGTCGCTGGCGCAGGTTTTGACAAGTCCGCTGGTGTTGCGCGTCATGGGCTCGGATTTCTTCGTCTGCTTTGGGCAGGGCATGCGCACGGCCTTGTTCGTGTTTTTCGTGACCACGTATATGGGCCTTCCAAAATGGGGCAGCCTTCTCTTCCTACTGCAATTCGTTTTCGGCGTATTCGCCGGGCCGATCTGGCTCAGGATCGGGTACCGGCTTGGCAAACATCGCACCGTCATTGCCGGTGAGATCACCCAGATCCTCATCAATCTGTCCTTGCTTCTTGTCGGCCCTGGGCAATTCTGGCCGCTGATAGCGCTCACTATTGCGCAAGGCCTCGCGCAGGGATCTGGCAATCTCATGTTGCGGGCGATGGTGTCCGACATCGCCGATGAACGGCGGCTCCATACCGGACTGGAGCAATCGGGGCTGCTTTTCTCGATCTTCAATGTCACCAGCAACGCAGGCGCTGCAGCGGCCGTCGGTATGGCCTATCCGGCTCTCGCTTGGTTTGGCTTTCAACCCGGTCATACAAATTCATCTGCGGCGCTTCATGGGCTGGCCGCTCTGTTCGCGCTCGGGCCGGCGTTCGGGCATTTCTTTTCCGCGCTTCTGATCTGGCGCTTCCCACTCGATGAGAAAGCACACGCGCTTACACGCCGCGCCCTGGACGCCCGAGACGCCTCGCTTGGCGCCGTGGCGCACGCTTCTGCCGGCCTAATCCCAATGGCGCTTGCGCCGGGCATAGGTTCCACAGCGCCCCAACCCTCAACGTAAAGGTGAACAGCAATGGAAAAGACAGACATTCGTTCAAACACACAGTCCGCCATCGATGTCCGCCCGGTTGCGGGACGAATCGGCGCTGAGATTTCCGGCATACAACTCGGGGGTGATCTCCCTGAGGCAACAATGGCGGAAATCCGTCGCGCGCTCCTGGACTACAAAGTGATTTTCTTCCGCGATCAGCACGAGTTGACCGATGCCAGGCAGGAAGCTTTCGGGAAGCTCTGGGGAAAGCCAGTCGCGCATCCGACCGTTTCGAAGCTCGATGGCACTGACTATGTATTGAACATCAAGTCTGACGGCACGCATGCCGCCAACACCTGGCACACGGATGTAACGTTTGTAGACGCCTATCCGCAGGCTTCCATCCTGCGGGCGGTGATTCTTCCGTCAAAAGGGGGAGATACCGTGTGGGCCAACACGGAGGAAGCCTACAAGAGACTCCCACCGGAATTGCGAGAGCTGGCTGACAAACTCTGGGCTCTCCATAGCAATCTGTATGACTATGCTGCGACACGACCTGGTTCGAAAGGGAGCGAGGCCGAGAAGCGCTATCGTGAAGTGTTCGCTTCGACGGTCTATGAAACCGAACACCCCGTCGTTCGCATCCACCCCGAAACCGGCGAACGTGTTTTGCTGCTGGGAAACTTCGTCCAGCGGATCGTCGGCTATTCACGCGACGATTCCGCGCGCTTGTTCGGGATATTCCAGGATCACATCACGCGACTGGAGAACACAGTTCGCTGGCGCTGGCGCAAGGGCGATGTCGCCATGTGGGACAACCGTGCCACGCAACACTACGGTATCGGCGATTTTACCGAACCGCGCGAAATGCACCGGGTTACAATCGACGGCGATATTCCTGTCAGCGTTGACGGCCGTCGCAGCGTGACCCGCATAAAACGTCCAAACCCGGAACTGCAGCAAGCAGCGGAATAGGACGCTGGGCCGAAGTCGTGCGTCCCCTCTCACGGCTTCGGCCTTTTTTCTATGCAGCTTTGGAAGAAACTTTCCTGCGGCGCTTGAGCGCGAGATCTCGCGAGCGCCCCGCTTCGGCGGCGTCGGCCAGGGTCATCTGATCCAGGATTTCCGAAGCAGCGTCACGGACGTTGCGCATCATCGAGCGGACCATGCACGCGCTTTCGTTCTTGCAATCCTTGCAGCGCCGGTAGGCCGTTACGCTCGCGCAGGCGATGGGAGCGAGCGGACCATCGACAATGCGAATGATGTCTCCGATTGTGATCTTGTCCGCAGAACGCACCAGAACGTAGCCGCCGTGTTTTCCGCGCATACTGTCGATGACGCGATGTTTGCGCAGTTCGAGCAGGATCTGGTCGAGAAACTTCTTCGGTATATTTTCGCGCGCGGCCATCTCGCCGCCCTGAAGCAGTTCCCCCTGCGGGGCCTGTGCGAGCGCCAAAAGCGCCTTGAGTGCGTATTTTGCTTTTTGTGAGAGCATGACTACCTGGAACCGCAGCTTATACTGCCCCTAAACGAAAAATCCAAATGCGGTGCCGACAGGAACGGGAAGCGCAACAGGAGAGAGATACCCTCGCACGGGAAGGTTCGGGCCGACTGTGTCACTTTGCAGCTTTAACCTTCTTCCGCCATGACGATCCCACGGCAAAAGGCAGCTAAGCGAGCAGCAGACGTTCGAACGATTCGCGGGCACGGTCCTGCAACCGGGCGAGGCGTTGTTCGAGTTCTGCGAATTCGCTCACACCGCCGGCGCGCATCAGGAGCGCTTTCAGGCCGGGTGTGGCGCTCGCCGGATCGAGCGTTCCATCGACCGCGATACGCAGCACCTGCGTAAGCGCGCCTTGATATTCGGCAGCAGCGATCAGGGCGTCTGCATCCCTTTCCGAAAGAACGCCCACGGCACCCAGTTTGCGCAATGCACCGATCGTATTCACGTCCAGCACATCCTCTGCACGATGAGCGACACGCAGCTGCAAAGCCTGCGCAACGAATTCGATATCGACGGTGCCGCCGCGGGTATACTTCAAATCCCAGCGGCTCTTTCCGGGAAACTGCGCAGCCACCTTCTCGCGCATCTCGCGCGCATCGGAAAGGATTTTGGCATCGTCCGATTTTGCGGCCAGCGCAGCGCGGATCGCGGCACAGACCTCGCCTCCGAGTTCGGAAGAGCCAGCAATCGCGCGTGCGCGCGTCAGCGCCAGACGCTCCCACGTCCAGGCTTCGGCTTCGTGATAACGGCGAAAGGATTCCAGGCTGACCGCGACCGGGCCCTTGTTGCCGGTGGGCCTCAGCCGCATATCGACTTCGTAGAGGCCGCCTTCCGCGGTCAGCGCAGTCAAAGCCGCAATCAACCGCTGCGCCAACCGCGCGTAATAGAGAACGACAGGCAATGGCCGCTCGCCGTCGGAGTGTTCGCAACCCTCCGGCACGTCATAGACGAAGACAAGATCGAGATCGGATGCGGCCGTCATCTCGCGACCGCCGAGCTTTCCCATCGCGATGACCGCAAAGCGGCCGCCGGGCACACGGCCGGCGCCGGCCGCGAGTTCGCTTTCCACCGCGGCAAGCAATTTCGTTACGATACACTCCGCCACATCTGTCAGCGTGCGTTCCGCCTGTTCGCGCGTGGCCCGGCCCTCGATGATCTGCGCGCCGACACGGAATATCTGTTCCTTGGCAAACCGCCGCGCCGCATCGAGCCGGGCTTCGTAACCGGCAGAGCGCGCCATCAGATCTTGCAAGCCGGACTCGAGTGCTTCGCGTGACGGCAGCAGCTTCAGGAAATCGGCATCCATCAAGGCGTCGAGCGTGGCTGGCGTGCGCGCCAAATGCGTCGCAAGCCGGGGCGCCGAACCGGCAATTCTCGCAATCAGCGCAAGCAGCTCCGGTCTTGCGAGAAACAGCGAAAACAACTGCACGCCGGCCGGCAGATTGGACACGAAACGATCGAACTGCATGAAAGCCGCGTCCGGGTCCGCGCTCGCCGCCAGCGCGCCAAGCAACGCCGGGACAAGTTTGGTCAGAAGCTCGCGCGCCCGTGCGCTCCGCGTAGCGCGGATGCGTCCGTGGTGCCAGCCCCGGATAGCGCCCGCGACATGATGAGCATCCTTGAATCCCATGGCCGCGATCGTGGCGAGGGTTTCGGGATCGTCCTCCACCCCCGTGAACACGAGATTGCCCTGCACGCCTGCGAGCGGCGCCTCGCGTTCGAACAGGCGCGCGTAGTGCCCCTGCACGGTCTCGAGTTGATGCTGCAGATCCGCGCTGAAAACGGCCGCGTTGTCATAGCCCATGAAACACGCAACATGCGCGAGACCCTCGCCGGATTTCGGCAATGTGTGGGTCTGTTCGTCCTCGATCATCTGCAAACGATGTTCGAGTTTGCGAAAATAGCGATACGCGTGTTTCAGATCGCTTGTCGTTTGCTGGCTCACCAAACCGCGCGCGCAAAGTGCGTCGAGCGCATCCATCGTGGCGGGAGGTCTCAGGCATGGGACGCGCCCGCCAAGAATGAGCTGCTGCGTTTGTGCGAAGAACTCGATTTCCCGAATGCCCCCGCGGCCAAGCTTGATGTTGTGCCCAGCGACCGCAACCCGGCCATGACCGCCATGGGCATGGATCTGACGCTTTATCGAGTGAATGTCTTCAATTGCCGCATAGTCGAGATTGCGGCGCCAGACAAAGGGCTCGACGGCTTTGAGGAAAGCCGCACCGGCCTCCGGATCGCCGGCGCAAACACGTGCCTTGATCATGGCGGCACGTTCCCAATTCTGACCCATGCCTTCGTAGTAAGACTCCGCCGCATCGGTGGAGATCGCCACCTGTGTCGCGCCCGCATCGGGACGCAAGCGCAGATCGACGCGGAAGACATAGCCGTCGGCCGTCATCTCGCTGAGCAGCTTGACCAAACCCTTGACGAGATCGACAGCCGCGCCACGCATATCGTCGCGCTTGCGGAACGGAAACCGCCGCGGATCGTAGAAGACGATCAGATCGATATCGCTCGAGTAATTGAGTTCGAAGGCGCCGTATTTTCCCATGGCAAGCACGACGAGACCGGTCTGCGCTTCCAGAGCCGCGCCATCACATTCAGATAGCTCGGCGCGCTTCGCGGCCTCGCGCAGCAGAAAGCGCAGAGCACCTTTCACACCCGCATCGGCGAATTCGGATAACGCGAGTGTGACCCGATCGACATTCCAGAGACCGGAGATATCAGCCAGCGCAATAGCGAGCGCAGCCTGTCTCTTGGCGCGGCGAAGTATGGCCATCGCGTCGTTCTGGTCCGTGGCTTCCGAAGCCGCGTGTGCATTCGCCATTGCCTCCTGGACCATCGCCTGCGGTCCTTCGAGAAACAGCCGACCGAGCAACGCACGCTCGCGAAGCGCAAGGCGCGTGAGGTAGGGCGAATTGCCGAAAACCGCTTCCAGTATCGCGCGCGGTTCAGGGCCGAGCGCGATTCCGTCGTCTTCGAGGGTGGCAAAAGCGCGTTCGGCGCGCGCGCGATCGAATGGTCTGGGCAGGCCATGAGGTATTTCGAATCCGCTCATACGCGTATCTATCACGGAAAGACCGCGTCAACGCCTCTGCACGCCGCGTGGCGAAAGCGGGGGGCGCGGAAAGCGGATCGTGGCCCTCAGTCCCGGCCCGTTGTCTTCAAGGATCAGCCTGGCGTTATGCAAGCGCGCGACGGCAGCAACCAAGCTTAAGCCCAATCCTGTGCCGGGCGAGTTCCGGCTTGCTTCCAGACGCACGAACCGCTCGACGACGCGCGCGCGTTCAGACGCCGGAATTCCTGGACCGGTATCGGCAACGATGAGATCGACACCCTGAGGGGTCACCGAAGGCCACACGCTGATGTGCCCGCCCGCAGGCGTGTATTTGATCGCGTTGTCGACAAGATTGGCGAGCGCCTGGCTGATCAGACTCCGATTGCCATCGATCATAGTGGCGCCCGCCGGTTTGATCTCCAGCGTGACGCCCTTCTCTTCCGCCAGCGGTTCATAGAGTTCGGCAATATCGTCCGCGATGGGCGCCAGATCGATCGGCGACATCGCGCCGCGCGTCACGCCGGAATCCGCCTCGGCGATGAGCAGCAGGGCGTTGAAGGTCGCGATGATCTGATCGGTCTCACGCATTGCGGATTCAATCTCACCCGACTCGCGGCCATTGGGGTCGAGGTGGCGCAGCGTATCCTCCAACCGGTTGCGCAGGCGGTTGAGAGGCGTACGCAGATCATGCGCGACCGAATCGGTGACCTCCCGCACGCCGCGCATCAGTCGCTCGATGCGGTCGAGCATGCGGTTCAGGCTGTCGGCGAGCGTATCGAATTCGTCATGCGCGCTGCTAACGGGAACGCGGCGCGAAAAATCTCCCGCGAATATCTCGCCGGCCGTCCGGTTGATCTGATCCAGGCGCCTGAGCATGTTGCGGCTCATCAATCCGCCGCCGACAAGCCCAAGGAGCAACATCAGCACAACGGTCCAGGGAATCGTGGTGGTGAAGAATTTTTCCGTGAGGAAACGCTCGTGCACATCCTGGGCGACAAGCAGTTGAAAGCCGCCGAGTAGCGGAAAGACACGGCCTCGCGCGCGCCTACGCTGCAACTCGCCTTCGACACGGCGCTCATAGTCGAATTCGATTTCGGTGCTGGGCCGGTCAGCCGCGCGCGGCATGCCGTCCAGATTGCCTGCGATCGGCTGCCTTGCACGATCGACAAGAAGATAAAGTCCCGGTCCGCCGCGCGAGGACCGGCTGATCACGACCTCCGCGAGACCGCGCAGGCCCAGGCGCTGATATTGCTCGGCAAGGCCCGTGATCTCGGCGTTGATGATCTGGTCGGTCTGTGCGTCGAGCGCGCGTTCGGTATTCCAATAAGTGAACGCGATGAGCGCGCTCACCGAGAGCGCGAACATCGCGACATAGACAAAAACGATTCGAAACGCCTGGCTGCGAAGAATGCTAAGCGTGCGCACGGATCATGTAGCCGGCTCCGCGCACCGTATGCAGCAGCGGCAACTCGAAGCCCTTGTCGATCTTGGCGCGCAGACGGGAGATATGGACATCGATCACATTGGTTTGTGGATCGAAGTGATATTCCCAAACGCTTTCGAGCAACATGGTGCGCGTCACGACCTGGCCGGCATGGCGCATGAGGTATTCGAGCAGGCGGAATTCGCGCGGCTGGAGGTCGATGTCGGACCCATTGCGCTTGGCGCCGCGTGTCAGAAGATCGAGTTCCAGATCGCCGACCTGCAGCCGCGTCTTCACCGAGGACGGCGAGCGGCGGCGCATCAGCGCATCGATGCGCGCGAGAAGCTCGACGAAGGCGTAGGGCTTGGTCAGATAATCGTCGCCACCGGACTTCAATCCCTTCACGCGGTCATCGACTTCCGACAACGCGCTCAGGAACAACACGGGCGTCACGTTGCTGTGCTCGCGCATCTCCTCTACCACGCTGAGCCCGTCCATCTTGGGCAACATGCGATCGACGATGGCAACGTCGTAGGGACGCGACAGCGCCAAGGTCAGGCCGGTTTCGCCGTCGGCCGCGTCATCGACGACATGCCCCGCTTCTTTCAGCCCGTTGACCAGATACCGTTGGGCTTCGACGTCGTCTTCAATGACAAGAATGCGCATCAGGAATACTCCCTCGCCAGGAATGGGTCCGCGCCGGCCACGGCGATGGAGGAAATCCGCCGCGGCCAGCGCAGAGAGAGGACGCCACAAAGGAAATTCCGTGGCGCCCGGTAAGCAACAAATTCAACTCTTGCCGATATCGACCGGGATGAAGCGCGAACCGTTGGAGGTTGCGACCAGCAGCAACACCGATTTGCGGCCCTGTGCTTTGGCTTCAGAGACACTCTTTTGAATGTCCTGAGGCGTGCGCACGGACTTGTTGCTGACCGACATCACGACGTCGCCCGGCTGCAGGCCCTTATCCGCCGCATCGCTGTCCGGATCGACCTTGGTGATCAGCACGCCCTGCGCGCTGTCATCGAGATTGAACGACCGGCGCGTCTCCGGCGTCACGGCCGCGAGACCGAGGCCCATGGCCTCACCGGTCGCACCGACAGCGCCCGGCGTCGCTTCTCCGCTGTTGTCGTTGGACGCCACCTTCTCATCCTTGCGCGGAGCGATCTTGGCGGTGATCGTTTCGGTCTTGCCGTCGCGATTGACGGTGAGGGTTGCGTCCGCACCGGCAACGATCGCGGCGATACGGCGCGAAAGATCGCGCGAATCCTCGACCTGCTTGCCGTTGAGCGCTGTGACGATATCGCCCTGGCGCAGGCCGGCCTTCGCCGCAGGACCGTCCGGAACGGTGCTGGCGATGATGGCGCCCTTCGGATCCTTCATGCCCAGAGAGGACGCGACTTCCGGCGTGATGCTCTGGATTTCGACGCCGAGCCAGCCGCGCGCAACGTGACCATGCGCCTCAAGCTGTGCGATCACGTCGTGGATCGTCGATGCCGGAATAGCAAAACCGATTCCGACGCTGCCGCCCGACGGCGAGTAGATCATCGAATTCATGCCGATGACCTGGCCACGCAGATCGAAGGTCGGGCCGCCCGAATTGCCGCGGTTGATCGGCGCATCGATCTGGATGAAGTCCGTATACGGACCGCTTCCGATATCGCGGCCGATGGACGACACGATACCCGCCGTCACCGAGTTGGAAAGACCGAACGGGTTGCCGACGGCGACAACCCAGTCGCCAACGCGCAGCTGGCGGTCATCGCCGAATTCGACGGTCGGCAGAGCCTTGTCACTCTTCACGCGAAGAACGGCCACGTCGGTCAGGGAGTCGGCGCCGATCAGCTTGGCGTCGAGACTGCGCCCGTCGGGCAGTTTGACCGTGATTTTCTTGGCGCCGTCGATCACGTGGTTGTTGGTAACGACGATACCGCCCTTGTCGATGATGAAGCCCGAGCCCATCGACACCGCCTTCCGCGGCTGAACGGGACGGCCCTGATTGTACTGGTTGAAGAAATCGCGGAACGGCGCGGGAAGATTGTCGAGCTGGCTGAGCTGATCCTGCGCGCTTTCCTGTTCGATGGCCGTGATCGTCACGACCGCGGGGCTCACGCGCTCAACGAGGTCGGCAAAACTGAACGGCGCGCCGCTTTCCAGCATGCGCGGCGGAGACGAATGCGAATCGATGGGCTGCGCCGAAACCATCCGAACCGGTTCGGATCCCCCATTGTCGCCGTGCGGCACGAGCGCGAATGCGCCCAAACCCACGATGACGAATGTGGCGGCGCCACCAAGCGCCGTAAGCTTTGAATGCCGCTTTGCAAAGTCGGCCCACTTGCCGTTCAACATCGAAAAACTCCTGAATTCCGGGACGCGTGATGGGTATGCGGAGGCGCTCGCCGCCTTCCACATAGGCCAGCCAAATTACGCAATTATCTCCCATAGATTACAACTGAGTAATATTTTGGGATTTATTTCACACGGGATATTCGTTTTTTGAAGTGGCGGAATTTGGCAGGAGTCAGCCCTACATCCGGTAGGCTCGGCCAAACTGCGTACCTCCATTTGAACCGCATTTTTCGGAGGGGATACCCTGCCTCCCCGTGCCACGCGGTCAGGCGGCGCACATGCCTTAGATAAGGTGCCGGGGTCGAAAGGAAAGACGCTAGGCGGAAAAAGTCCGGCGAGCGCGCAACACGACCCATGCACCCACACCACCGGCTAGCAGAAGCACGACAAAAGGCGCGATCCAGAGCGCATAGGTGTCCGGCTCCACTGGCGGCTTCATCAGAATGAACGCGCCATAGCGGGCGACGAGGTAGCGGCGGATCTGATCGTCGCTTTCGCCGCGCGCGATGTGCTCGCGGATCAGGCGGCGCAGATCGGCTGCGAGCGGCGCGCCGGATTCGTCGATGGACTCGCCCTGGCAGACCAGGCAGCGGAATTCCTTCTGCAACGCGCGGGCATGCGCTTCCTGCGCGGGATCGGAAAGACTTTCAGGCGCCGGCGCGGCGAACGCGACACTCGAAAGCAGCAGAAAGAGAATCAGAAACCGCCTCATGCGGTTTCCGCGATGGGCGTTGTCTCCCGCGCGAAGACCATCGCACGCACGCGCCCCCACAGACTCGCAAGACCGCCAAGCGCCATCAGGCCTGCACCGAACCAGATGAACGGCGCCAGCGGATTCACATAGGCGCGGATCGTCCAGCGCCCATGCCCACGATCGTCGCCGAGCGCGACATAGAGATCGGAGAAACCCGTTGTGCGGATCGCGGTCTGCACCGTCTCCTGTCCTTCGGCCGGAAACATGCGGCGTTCCGGCATCATCATACCGAGCGACTCGCCACCGCTGCCCACCGCGAGTGTTGCGCGCAGCGCCTGATAGTTCGGACCGTTCGCAACGCTGACGCCGTCGAGTGTCAGATCGTATCCGGCAATATGCAGGGTTTCGCCGGGACCGAGTACCTCGAGCGCCTCGCTGCGCCAGAGCGTCGTGCCCGCGATCCCCATCAACGTGACGCCGAGACCCGCATGCGCGAACGCCGCGGCAAAGGCGGCAGCGGAGATCGCACGGCCACGGAAGATGCGAACAATATCGATGACGCTTGCGGTCAGCACCCAAGCCGCAACGGCGAACGCACCGGCACCGGCAACAGTGCGTGGAGAAACGAGCGCAAGAACGGCAATCCCCGCAACAACGGCTGCGCCGACGGCCGGATACAACGTGCGGAGCGCGTCTTTGAATTCGCCGCGCCGCCAGTTCAGACGCGGGCCGAAAGGCAGAACGATCATCAGTGCCAGAAACAGCGGCGCAAAGAATAGCTCGTAGTACGGCGCGCCGACTGAGATACGCGTGCCCATGGCGGCCAACACAATCGGATAGATCGTCCCGATGAAAACGACGGCAAGGGCCGTCACCAGCAACACATTGTTGATGAGTAGCGTCGTTTCGCGGCTCACAGGTTGAAACGCGGATCCGCTCGCGAGTTTCGGTGCGCGCCACGCAAACAGCGCGAGCGCTCCGCCAATCGCAAGGAACAGGATAAGCAGAATGAACACGCCGCGCGCCGGATCGCTGGCGAAGGCATGCACCGACGTCACGACGCCGGAGCGCACCAGGAACGTGCCGATCAGGCTCAACGAAAACGCCATGATCGAGAGCAGCAACGTCCACACCCGGAATGCGCCGGTGCGTTCGGTCGCGAGCGCGGAATGGAGCAACGCGGTTCCGACCAGCCAGGGCATGAGCGAGGCATTCTCGACCGGATCCCAGAACCAGAATCCGCCCCAGCCGAGTTCGTAATAGGCCCACCACGAGCCGCCCGCGATGCCGATGGTGAGCGCGATCCATGCGACCAGAAGAAACGGCCGCGACGCGCGCGCCCAGCCCGAACTCTCGCCGTTGATGAGCGCCGCCGCCGCATAGGCGAAGGTCGCCGACAGGCCGACATAGCCCGCATAGAGCATGGGCGGATGGAAGGCGAGACCGCGATCCTGCAGCAGCGGATTCAAGCCCAGCCCCTCGATCGGCGGCGGATCGAGACGCAGGAACGGGTTGGAGGTGAACAGGATAAAGAGCAGGAACGCCGAAGCTAGCAATCCCTGCACGCCGAGCGCGGCCGAAGTCAGGCTCGCGCCGCCGCGCTGCGTGATCGCGATCGCGGCCGAATAGACCGCCAGCA
>CAZCJI010000038.1:0-13678 GCA_964498625.1 uncultured Rhizobium sp. | reverse complement strand
CAAGCTGCTGGCCGCCGTTGAAAGCAACGACAACAGGCCGAAAGATTTCAAGCCATCGACCGCTGCCGCGCTCGGCGCACTCGAAGGCGCGCTCGCCGATATGGCCGTCGATCTCGGTGGCATTGTCGGCGACGCAGCGCCAAGTAATGAAGACTGGCGACTCTATCTCGCCGGCGACCGCGGCGTGTTCGCACGCAAGGTGGCTGCCGCGATCGACAGCAGTACTGTGGATCGCATCACCGAACTCTATCGCGAGGACACGAAATTCCGTGATGCTGCCGATCAGTACATCAGCGAGTTTCAAGCGCTGCTGATGCGCGCGCGCGAGGGCGATGGTGGTGGATTGCTGACGCCGACGATCCTGAGTGCTGACACCGGCAAGATTTATCTTGCGGTCGCTTACGCACTCGGAAAGCTATAACGCACGTCTAAGACGCGCCGCATAGAACCCATCCATGCCGCCATTGTCAGCAAGATGGCATGGCAAGGTTCGCAGATCGCCATTCGCATCGATGAATTCGTCGTGCCCGAACACCTCTTTGGATGTGACGATCTCGCGTGCGAAGCGCGTATCGCGGCGCAGGAAATCGGCGATCTGTTCCGGACCCTCCTCCGGTTCCAACGAACAGACCGCAAAAACGAGCAAGCCGCCTGGCGCGGTGAGGTCGGCGGCGCAGTCGAGAAGCTCAGCGCTCGCGGCCTGACAGAGCGTTATGTCCGAAGCGCCCTTGATGAGCGGCAGTTCCGGATGACGCCGGATCGTGCCCGTGGCACTGCACGGCGCATCGAGGAGGACGAAGGGTGCGGGATCGAGACGCAGGTCGCGCACATCTTCATTCAGCAAGGTCGCGTTCA
The DNA here is from genome assembly GCA_964498625.1 of uncultured Rhizobium sp. Lineage (GTDB taxonomy): Bacteria > Pseudomonadota > Alphaproteobacteria > Micropepsales > Micropepsaceae > Rhizomicrobium. Next base: position 12,823 of record CAZCJI010000038.1, on the reverse strand, counting down.
GTTTCAGTCGCGCGAGATTTTCCTTGAGCCGTTCGAGACGTGCGGGCTCGCGCTCGACGGCCGTGACTTCGGCGCCTGCCAGTGCGAGCTGCGCGGTCTTGCCGCCGGGGGCGGCACAGAGATCGAGCACGCACTGACCTTCCACGTTTCCAAGAAGATGCGCAGGCAAGGTCGCGGCGGCATCCTGCACCCAGAAGGTTCCTTCTGCAAATCCCGGCAGGCCGTCAACGCGAACAGACCCGTCGAAGCGCCACGAATTGCCGAACAGATGCGTCGCACCTTCGACGGCCTCGGTCCGCGAAACGATGTCGAGCGGCGCCTGTTTCAGATGTGCACCAGCGATTGCACGCGCTGTGTCTTCGCCATACGCATCCGACCAGCGCGACCACAGCCAGTCCGGTGTATCGAGGCGCGGCGCGTCCTGCTTCTCTACAACTTCCTTGCCTTCGCGCGATAACCGTCGCAGCACCGCATTGATCAGCGGCTTGAAATGCACAGCTTTGTGGTCGGCCTGCGCCAGACGGTTTGCGCCATCGACCGCGGCATGCGCCGCGACGTCCAGAAACAGAAGCTCGCACGCGCCCGCGAGCAGAATGTCGTAGGTCGGACCTGAGCGATGTGGCGAGGGCATTTTGTCGACGAACGTCCGCAGCACGGCGTCAAGCTGACCGAAACGGCGCAGCGTTTCGCTGGCAATGGCGCGCGCAAAGCCAGCATCGCGCGGCTCAAGGTCGATACAAGCAGCGAGCGCAAGATCAAGCGGACGGCGTTTGCGCAGGACTTCGTTGAGGATGTCCTGTGCCGCCTGCCGTGCTTTCAACCCCTGAATCTCGCTCACCCCCAGGGACCACGCTTCGATGTGCCCGTGGTGCCCGCCATAGCGCGCAGCCGCGCGACGCGTTCGGCCGTCGAGGGATGGCTCGAAAACAGCGTGGAAAGTCCGCCCGCATGGAGAGGGTTGATAATGAACATATGCGCCGTCGCAGGATGTTCCTCTGCCCCGGCATTGTCGATGCGCCGCGCAGCGTGCTCGATCTCTTCGAGCGCGGAAGCGAGCCACAGCGGGCGGCCGGAAATTTCCGCCCCCGCCTCGTCGGCATCGAACTCGCGCGAACGGCTGATCGCCATCTGCACGAGCATAGCGGCCAGAGACGCGAACAACATCATCAGCAACATGCCGACAAGCCCGAGTGGATTGTTGCGACGATCTCCACCCAAAAAGAACGCGAAGTTTGCAAGCATCGACACCGCACCGGCGACCGTGGCCACAATCGTCATGGTCAGCGTATCGCGATGTTTGATGTGGCCGAGTTCATGGGCGAGCACGCCGGCGAGTTCTTCATCGTTGACGCGCGAAAGTAAGCCGCTGGTCACGCACACCGCTGCATGTTCCTGGTTGCGTCCTGTGGCGAACGCATTGGGCTGTTCGTTCTCGACAATATAGACCTTCGGCATCGGAAGACCGGCCCGCCCGCTCAACTGTCGCACCAGATTGAAGAGTTGAGGCGCGCTTTGCTCATCGGCCGGCCGCGCGCCATACATCGACAGAAGTGCCTTGTCGGAATTCCAATAGGCCCAGAGGTTCGTGGCCGCCGCAAATAGGAATGCAATGAGCATTCCGGGCGACCCGCCAATAAGGAAACCCACAACCAGGAACAGCCCGGTCAGGAAAACCATAAGGATACAAGTGCGGACCGCATTCATGCACAAAACTCCACGCGCCTGATGTATGATGGGCTCCCATGCCGTCAAGCAAGATGACCAAAGCCAAGGAAATCGCAGCCCGGATTCGCGCGGCCGGTGAGCGCGCGGCCGCAGAGGCAGAAACGCGACGTAAGGCCGAGAAAGAGCCGAAAAGCCATCCCGCGGAACTGGGCGGCCAGAAGGGTCCAGAGCCTACGCGTTATGGCGACTGGGAGAAAAAGGGTCTCATTTCCGACTTCTGAATGTGGTTGAACCCGCTCGGGCAAGGGTCCATCTAGAGTTCAATTGGAACAGGTCCAGAAAGCGCGCCTATGTTCATTCAAACCGAGTCGACGCCCAACCCGGCGACCTTGAAGTTTCTGCCGGGCCGCGACGTGATGGGCGAAGGCGCCGTCGCGGACTTTCCGACGAATGAAAGCGCCGGTCGTTCGCCGCTCGCCCGCGCGTTGTTTGCGCTGCCCGATGTGTCTCGTGTGTTCTTCGGCTCGGACTTTATCTCGGTCACGAAAACCGAAAGCGCCGACTGGAAGCATATGAAGGTGCCGGTTCTGGCCGCGATTATGGACCATTTCACGCGCAACTTGCCGGTGATGGAAGGTACAAGCGAGGAAGCCGACGATTCCGCACAATATGGCGAGGCCGATCCCGAGATAGTCGCCCAGATCAAGGAACTCATCGACACACGGGTGCGCCCGGCCGTGGCGCAGGATGGCGGCGACATCATCTACAAAGGCTTCGACGGCGGCTCCGGCATCGTCTTCCTGCATCTGCAGGGCTCGTGCGCGGGGTGCCCGTCTTCGACCATGACGCTTAAGAACGGCATCGAGAACATGCTGCGCCACTATGTGCCTGAGGTGAACGCGGTCGAAGCGGTCTAAGATCGCGCGATTCGACTCCCGAGGCCCCTATGCAGCACGCCGCCAACGACGAAGCGCTCGATACGATTTTCCGTGCCGCGCGCAGCCAGAACAAATGGCTCGACAAACCGGTCAGCAATGCATTGCTGATGGCGGTGTACGACCTGATGCGGATGGGCCCGACAAGCGCGAATTGCTGCCCCGCACGCATCGTCTTTCTGACGACAAGGGAAGCGAAGGAACGGATCAGGCCGTACTTGCTGCCATCCAATATCGAAAAGACCATGACCGCGCCGGCGGTAGCGGTGATTGGTCACGATCTCGACTTTCCGCAATATTTGCCGCGCCTGTTTCCGCATAACCCCAGCGCCAAGGATTGGTTCGGCGATCCCACGCTTCGAGAGAAGACCGCGTTTCGCAACGGCACGCTGCAGGGCGCCTATTTCATCGTCGGGGCGCGCGCGCTGGGACTCGATTGCGGACCGATGTCCGGCTTCAGCAATGAATCTGTCGACAAGGAATTCTTCGCCGGCACGAACGTCAAATCGAATTTCATCTGCGGCGTGGGTTATGGCGACCCGTCCGGCCTGTTCGCGCGCAATCCCAGGCTCGAATTCGACGAGGCCTGCAAAATCCTGTGAGATGAGACGGTGAAGATTCTTGCCGTCGATACAGCACTCGGCGCCTGTTCGGTCGCTATCGTCGAGGACGGACGCGTTCTCGTGCACCGCCACGAACTTATGGAGCGCGGACACGCCGAAGCGCTTGCTCCGATGGTCGATGGCGCGATGCGGGACGCAGAAGCCGAATTCTCTTCTCTGGATCGTCTGGCTGTCACGACGGGTCCCGGCACGTTTACGGGACAACGTGTCGGGCTGGCCTTCATGCGTGCTTTACGTATCGCGCTGCACCGACCGCTGATCGGGATCACGACGCTGGCCGCGATGGCCGAAGCAGCGAGATCGGAGACGAGGCTGCAGCGTGCGATTGCTTTGCACGATGCGCGGCGCGACGAGGTTTATGTCGAGATCGACGGCAAGCCTGAAGTGCTTTTATTCGACGATGCGGTGCGAATGCTTCGCAACATTGAAGGCGATGCGCCGATCGCGCTGGCCGGTACAGCAGCCGTCCGCGCCTGCGATGCACTCTCAAGAAGATTTGTATTGTCGGCGGTCCGCCAACCGGACGCGCTTTGGGTCGCGCGCCTTGCCGCTGTCGCAGCTGAACCGAACGGCGCACCGCGACCACTCTATCTGCGCCCGCCCGACGCCAAACTTCCGGCGCCCAAACCATGATCATCCGCGCGATTGCCTCGCACGACGATCTCTCTGCGCTAGCATCCTTGCATGCCGCCTGTTTCGAAGATCCTTGGCGCGAAAGCGCCTTGCGAAACCTGCTCAAAACCCCTGGTACGGCTGCATTTGGTGCGCCTGAAGGCTTCGTAATGGCGCGCGTCGCAGGCGACGAAGCTGAGATACTGACGCTGGCTGTTGCGCCTGTGGCGAGGCGCAAAGGTACCGCCACGGCGCTTGTCAGGGAGACTGCCCGCTATGCCTCGGAACATGGTGCGCGCGCCATGTTCCTGGAAGTCGCCACCTCCAACGAAGCAGCGCGTGCGCTCTATGCTCGCTTGGGGTTTCGCGAAGTGGGGCGCCGCAAGTCCTATTATGCGCCCACAGAAGACGCCCTCATTCTGCGCACAGAGTTGCCGCTGATCCCATTGGGAAATACAACGGCATCCAGTAGACTCTAGCCAGCCATCGCCAAGGGGAATGCCGTGACGCGGATCGAACAGCTTTGCGTCGATAAGGGTTTACGCATGACGGAACAGCGCCGCGTGATAGCGCGCGTCCTGTCCGATGCCGTCGATCATCCGGATGCGGAGGAACTCTACCGCCGCGCTTCCGCAATCGACCCGCATATCTCCATTGCCACCGTCTATCGCACCGTCAAACTTTTCGAAGACGCCGGTATTCTAGAGCGCCACGATTTTCGCGACGGACGTTCGCGTTACGAAGAAGTGCCCGAAGCGCATCACGATCATCTGATCGATATCCAGAGCGGAAGCGTGATCGAGTTCCGCAACGAGGAGATCGAGGCGCTGCAGAAGCGTGTCGCCGAAGAGTTGGGCTTTGAACTCGTCGATCACCGGCTTGAACTGTACGGCGTGCCGAAAGGCGCGAAGAAACCGCGCTGAGCATGCAGACGCTTAGAGGTATTTTCATTCTCGCGATCTTTCTGGTCACGGCCATCGCGACCATTCCGTGGCAAAGTTCGGCGATCTATTTTCGGCTGAAGCGCCGCAAGACCCTTCCAAACCGGTATAGCCGCTTCCTGTGCAGACTTTTCGGCATCCACGTCACGATTGTCGGTACGCCGGTGCGCGGCCGGGGCGTGTTGATGGTTTCCAATCACACCTCCTATCTCGATATTATTGTGCTTGGCGGCGCGACACCGGTGTCCTTCGTTGCCAAGAGCGAAGTGAACAGCTGGCCGTTCTTCGGATTGATGGCGCGACTGTACGAAACCGTTTTCGTCGAACGCTCGCGCCGCAGTCAGGCCGGTGCGGCGCGCGACCAGTTGCGCGAACGGCTGCAGGAGGGTGATGCGCTGATCCTGTTCCCGGAAGGCACGTCCAACGACGGCAATCGCGTGCTGCCGTTCAAAAGCGCGCTGATGGGCGCAACCGAAGCTGTCGTAGGTACGGACGTGCAGGGACACGCGGAGCATGTGCCGGTACAGCCTGTGTCGATCACTTATACCGGCTTCCATGGCATGCCCATGGGACGCGAGAACCGGCCATTGTTCGCGTGGTATGGGGATATGGAGCTGGTTCCACATCTCTGGGAGGTCGTGACGGCCGGGCCGATCGGCGTGATGGTCGAATTCCACGAACCCATGACGGTGGATCAGATGGGCGGCCGCAAGCCATTGGCGGCGCGGGCGGAAGCCATTGTCCGCGAGGGTCAGGCGCGGGCTCTGGCAGGCTTGGTTACCGCGCCGCGCCAGGCGCCCAGTCATGAACTCGCCGAAGCGATTGCGTGAAAAGGCCCAAACGCGCATAAACCGCCGCCTGATGAAGCGCCTTTTCGTCAAAACCTATGGCTGCCAGATGAACGTCTATGATTCCGCCCGGATGGCGGATCTGCTGGCGCCACTTGGTTATGCCCAGACCGATGCGCCCGACGACGCCGACATGGTCATTCTCAATACCTGCCATATCCGCGAGAAAGCGGCGGAGAAGGTCTATTCCGAGCTCGGCAAGCTGAGGCGGTTGAAAGAGGAACGGGCCGAGGCCGGGCGGCGCATGATGATTGCGGTTGCTGGCTGCGTTGCCCAAGCCGAGGGCGAGGAGATCATGAAGCGCCAGAGCGCCGTCGATCTGGTGGTCGGTCCGCAATCTTATCACCGCCTGCCGGAGATGATCGCAAAGGTGGCGCGGGTCGGCGGACAAGCGCTCGAAACCGATTTTCCCGTGGAAGACAAATTCGATGCGCTGCCGGTGCAAACCGGCGGAGTCAGCGCGAGCGCGTTCCTGACGGTGCAGGAAGGTTGTGACAAGTTCTGCACATTCTGTGTGGTGCCCTATACGCGCGGCGGCGAGTTTTCGCGGCCCGTTGCTTCGATCATTGATGAAGCGAAGCGCCTGATCGATCTCGGCGCCCGCGAACTCACGCTACTGGGCCAGAATGTAAATGCGTATCGCGGCGCCGGGCCCGATGGCGAGGACTGGATGCTCGCAAAGTTGTTGAATGCGCTGTCGCGCGTCGAAGGCATCAAGCGGTTGCGCTACACCACCAGCCATCCACGCGACATGAGCGACGATCTGATCGCCGCCCATGGCGAGATCGAAGGGCTGATGCCCTATCTGCATCTACCGGTGCAGTCTGGATCCGATACCATTCTGGCGGCGATGAACCGCCAGCATACGGCGGATGAGTATCGCCGCGTCGTGGACCGCATCCGCGCGGCGCGCAGCGATATCGCGTTGTCATCCGATTTCATTGTCGGCTTCCCCGGCGAAAGCGACAAGGATTTCGAAGACACAATGGCCTTGATCCGCGATACCGGATACGCGAGTGCGTTCTCGTTCAAATACAGCAAGCGTCCCGGCACACCGGCATCGGCTGCACGCAAGCAGATTCCGGAAGATGTAAAATCCGCGCGGCTGGACGCGTTGCAGGCATTGCTGATACAGCAACAGCAGGCCTTCAATCGCTCCTGCGAAGGCCGCACCCTGTCGGTATTGTTCGAGAAACCAGGCCGTAAGACCGGACAAGCCATCGGACGCAGCCCTTATCTGCAGGCGGTGCATGTGGATGGAGCAAGCGATCTCATCGGGTTCATTCGAGACGTAAGGATAGTGTCGGTCGGTCCCAACAGCCTGAAAGGCGCATTGCCAACAAGCGCGCCTCGCGAGGCGGTGTTGGCGTCGTGAGCCCCATGAAAAAGAAAGCCGCTGCGCCGCGCGAGCAGGTGACGCTCGAATTTCCCGACAACGCATTGCTTGCCGGACTGGCGGGCGCGCATCAGAAGAATTTTGCGCGCATCGAGCAGAAGCTGGGTGTGAAAGTCGCGACACGCGGAAATCTGGTTGCCGTTGAAGGCGCACCTGAATCGCGCGACCGCGCGGCGGGCGTGTTGCGGGCGCTTTACGCGCGGCTCGAAGGCGGCGAAGCGGCAAACCTCGCCGATGTCGATGCCGAGATTCATTTTGCGCTCGAAGGCCCGGTCAAAGCCGCGGCTGGCAATTTCGGCTCGCCCGCGCTGAAGACCTGGGCGTCGCGCACGACGCGCGTGCGCACACAAGGGCAACTCGCCTATCTCGACCTGATGCGTACGCATCCGCTTGTGTTCGGTGTCGGTCCCGCAGGCACGGGCAAGACATATCTTGCCGCCGCCTATGGCGCGCACCTTCTCTATGAGCGCCGCGTCGAACGCTTGATCCTCTCCCGGCCCGCGCTGGAAGCTGGCGAACGGCTTGGATTTCTTCCCGGCGATTTGAAAGAGAAGATCGACCCCTATCTGCGGCCACTCTACGACGCGCTGTTCGATGTCATGGGCGAGCAATGCACCAAGCTGATGGAGCAGGGCACGATCGAGGTGGCGCCCCTGGCATTCATGCGCGGCCGCACGCTTTCGCGCGCCTTCGTCATCCTCGACGAGGCGCAGAACTGCACCGGCGCACAGATGAAGATGTTTCTGACGCGCTTGGGCGAGGATTCGCGTATGGTCGTGACCGGCGATCCAAGCCAGAGCGATTTGCCTGCGGGTATGTCCGGTCTCAACCAGGCGCTTGATATTCTGCAGGGAGTCGAGGGAGCCGCAGTTGCGCGATTCGGCGCCAAGGATGTCGTGCGCCATGCCCTCGTCACCCGCATTGTCGCCGCCTATACTGCCGCCGAAGAGAATTCGGGTGTCGAGCGCACCTTGCAGCGGCGGAAGGATCAGGCGTGAGCATTACGCTCATGGTCGAAGAGAAGAAATGGAGCGCCAAACGGGGCCTCAGCGCGCGCCTGAAGAAGGCGGCTGTTTTGGCGCTTGCGCGCACCGGCAACGGCAAAGCTGCTTTGACGATTCTTCTTTCCGGCGACAGGAAGCTGCATACGCTGAATGCGACGTTTCGCGGCAAGGACAAGCCGACAAACGTGCTCTCATTTCCGACACGGCAGGACGACTATCTGGGCGATGTGGCACTGGCCTATGGCGTAACAGCCAGAGAGGCGCGTGAGCAAAAGAAGCCGTTCGCCGACCACGCCACTCATCTGGTCGTGCATGGCGTGCTGCATCTGCTGGGTTACGATCACGAGACTGCGCCGGCGGCGAAGATCATGGAACCACTTGAAACGCGCATTCTGGGTGAACTTGGTATAGGCGATCCCTATACGCGGAACGCCGTGTGAGCGCACATCGGCAGATGACCGACAACACCAATACCAACCCCGAAATCGAGAAGGCGCCGTCGCTGCTCAGGCGTCTGGCGCAAATGCTGCGCGGCGATGCGACCGCCGCGGCGATACGCGAAAGCCTCGAGGAGGTCATCGAGGAAAGCGACCGCGAAAGCGCGGACCTGTCTCCGCAGGAACGCACGCTGTTTGCCAATCTTCTGAAGGTCGGCGAGCGCCGGATTTCCGATGTCATGGTGCCCCGCGCCGATATCGTGGCTGTCGAGGAGACGGTGCCTCTCGTCGATCTTGTGACGTTGTTCCGCGAGGCGCAGCATTCCCGTCTGCCGGTCTATCGCGAGACCTTGGACGATCCGATCGGGTTCGTGCATATCAAAGACGTTCTGTCGCTGATCGAACCCGGCGAAAGCGGGACGTTTCGTTTGCGCGCCGCAACCATCAGCGAGATCAAGCGGCCCATCCTTCCCGTACCGCCGTCGATGCCCGTGCTCGATCTTCTGGTGAAGATGCAGGCGGCGCACATTCAACTGGCGCTGGTGATCGACGAATATGGTGGCACAGACGGTCTGGTTTCGATCGAGGATCTGATCGAGGAGATCGTCGGCGACATCGCCGATGAACACGACGAAGACGCTGCCCCGATTCGCAAAGATGAATCCGGTGCTTATGTCGCCGATGCGCGCGTCGATTTGGAAGACTTCAAGTCGGAGACGGGGCTAGACCTCGGCGTCGATGACGACATCGCGGAAGAGGTCGACACGCTGGGCGGGGTTGTCACCTCGCTTGTGGGACGCGTGCCGCAGCGCGGCGAGATCGTTGCGCATCCAAACGGCAGCGAGATAGAGGTGCTGGAAGCCGATCCAAGGCGGGTGAAAAGTTTGCGCGTCCGGCCGCCCGCGTCACCAGCACCGCCGGCGGATACTTCCGGTTGATGCCGTCATTGGCCCGCATCGGCGATTTCGTTCGAAGCCTGATTGGCTGGCGCGCGCGATTGTTCGCGTTCGCTGCCGGCGCCGTTTCAGCACTCGGCTTCGCGCCCTTCGGAATCTTTCCTCTGCTGCTTCTTGGATACGCCGCGCTCGTTGTTCTGATCGATGGCGCGCATGCGAGGCCCAAACCGGTCCGCAATACGGCCTGGATCGTGTGGGCTTTCGCCTTCGGCCAATTCCTCATCGGCCTGCACTGGGTGGGATATGCATTTCTGGTCGATGCCTCTGCGCATGAATGGCAGATCCCGTTCGTGGCGCTGCTTTTTCCGGGTGGCATGGCGCTCGTGTTCACGACGCCACCGCTTGCTCTCGCCGCGAAGTTTTGGCGGCCGGACGCATCGCGCATCTTCGTGTTCACCATTGCCTACACCATCGCGGAGTGGATCCGTGGCCACGCGCTGACGGGCTTTCCGTGGAATCTCGCCGCCTATGGCTGGGGCGCATCCCTGGCAGTCATGCAGAGCGCCGCCCTGATCGGCGCCTACGGCCTGACCCTGGCGACGGTCCTGTTCGGTGCCTCGCTGGCGGAACTGTTCGGCAGTCAATTCACATGGAAGCTTCCCGCGGCGATGACGGCGATCTTTATAACGATGTTCGCGGCCGGAGAGCTGCGCCTCAGCACCGTAAAAAGCGGCACTGTGGCGGGCGTGCGGCTGCGCATCGTGCAGCCCAATATCGCGCAGTCGGACAAATACAGACCCGCGCTTGTCGAGGAAAATTGGAATCGGCTGCTCTCCTTAAGCAACACGCCGGCGAAGCAACGACCGACGCACATCATTTGGCCGGAAGCGGCGCCGCCTTTTATCCTCACGCGCTCCGCTTACGCGCTTGATCAGATCGCCGCGTTGACCGGGCGAGATCGCGTGCTGATGACAGGTGCATTGCGCGCACTGCGCCACGGCGACCATCTCGACTACTACAACAGCTTCTATGTCTTCGGACATGGCGGGGAGATGCTGAACGTCTATGACAAGTTCCATCTCGTGCCTTTCGGCGAATATCTGCCTCTCGAAAACTTGCTCAAAAAAATCGGTCTGACGAAAGTGGTCGGGATCGAAGGAAGTTTTGCGACCGGCGACGGACCACACACGCTTGACATCCCCGGTGCACCGCGGGCGGGACCGCTTATCTGCTACGAAATTCTGTTTCCGGGCGATGTCGTGGGCGCCACGCGTCCGTCCTGGTTCGTCAACGTCACCGATGATTCGTGGTTCGGACCTTGGGCGGGGCCGATGCAGCATCTACTCGTCGCGCGCATGCGCGCCATCGAGGAGGGCATTCCAGTTGTGCGTGCCGCGAACACAGGGATTTCTGTCGTGGTCGATCCGCTAGGCCGGGTTCGGACAAGCCTCGGTCTTAATCGTGCTGGCGCACTCGACGCGGATCTTCCTTCGTCAATTGAAGAAACGCCTTATGCACATGATGGCTGGTATAGTTTTTTTCTGCTTCTTATTGGTTGTATCGTCGCTGCAACTCTCGCGCGCACCGGCCGGATCAAAAATCAAATCGCTTCGCAATAGCGGGCTTTCGGCTGTCCCACGCAGTGGTTACTGTTGCGTGTAGGATAGGGGTGGCAACAACCTTGACGAAAAAACAAGCGAATCCCGTCGACGCACAGGTTGGCAACCGCGTGAGATTGCGGCGCATGCTGATCGGCATGAGTCAGGAGCGTCTCGGTGAAATGCTCGGGCTTACCTTTCAGCAGGTCCAGAAATACGAAAAGGGCGTCAACCGCATCGGCGCCGGGCGCCTGTTCGACATTGCGCGCATTCTTGGTGTGACGGTCGACTACTTCTATGAAAGCGTCACAAGCCAGGCGGCCGGCGCACGCGGGTTCAGCGACAACGAAGCGTCTCCACCTGTCGTGGAGTTCGTATCCAGCGGTGAAGGCTTGCAACTGAGCATTGCCTTCATGCGCATCAAGGACGCGAAGATCAGAAAGCGTGTGCTCGATCTCGTGAAAAGCCTCGCCGAAGACCTGGGCGAGACGTGATCATTTGCGCTTGCGGGATTTCTTTTCCGCCAGCCCGGACCGTGCCCGCCGCGCGCCAAGCACATCATAGACCGCCTTCGGCTTGATGCCGGTGGCAGCCCAGACAACAAGGAGATGATAGAGCACGTCCGCGGACTCTTCGACGATCTCTTTCTTTTTGCCGCCGACAGCCGCGAGCGCGGCTTCGACTCCCTCTTCGCCAAGTTTTTTCGCGCATTGTACAACGCCGCGCTTGAGCAGTTGTGCCGTATAGGATTTCGACGCGCTGGAGCTCTTGCGCGCGACGATGGTTGCATAGAGTTCGTCGAGTGGGTGTTCGTTGGTCAATTTGTCCGGTCCTCCAGCAAGCGTCGCGCAATGACCTGCGCCTGAATTTCGGCGGCCCCTTCGAAGATGTTCAGAATCCTCGCATCGCATAGGATTCGGCTGATCGGATATTCCAGCGCGAAGCCATTGCCGCCATGAATCTGCAATGCGTTGTCGGCGCAGGCCCAGGCGACGCGCGCGGCCAGGAGCTTCGCCATCCCGGCCTCCAGATCGCAGCGGCGGCCTTCGTCCTTCTCGCGCGCCGCGTAGTAGGCAATCTGCCGCGCAACCGTGATCTCAACCGCCATCATCGCGAGCTTGTCGCGCACGCGCGGATAGTTGAAGATTCTTTGCCCACCTTGCTGGCGATCAAGCGCATAGCGCAGCCCCACGTCGAGTGCGGACAAAGCCACACCCACAGCCCGCGCCGCCGTCTGAATACGGGCGCTCTCGAAGGTCTGCATCAGCTGTTTGAAGCCCTGGCCCTCTTCGCGGCCGAGAAGATTTGCCGCCGGCACTTCGAAACCATCGAAGCCGATTTCGTACTCCTTCATGCCGCGATATCCGAGCACGCCGATCTCACCGCCGGTCATGCCTTTGGTCGGGAACGGACCGCCATCGCCGCCCCGCGCCTTTTCTGCGATGAACATGGACAGGCCGCGATAGTCCATCGTGTTCGGATCGGTGCGCACGAGCAGCGTCATTACATCCGCGCGCGCCGCATGCGTGATCCAGGTCTTGTTGCCATAGATCTTATAGGTTTCGCCTTCGCACACCGCGCGGGTTCGCAGGCTTCCCAGATCGGACCCAACATTGGGCTCCGTGAACACGGCCGTCGGCAATTTTGCGCCGCTCGCGATCAGCGGCAGCCAATGATCGCGCTGGTCCTTTGTACCGCCGCTCAGGATCAGTTCCGCCGCGATCTCGGAGCGTGTGCCCAGCGAGCCGACACCGATATAGCCCCGACTGAGTTCTTCCGACACCACACACATCGCGGTCTTTGTAAGGGCGGCTCCGCCATATTGCTCCGGGATCGTGAGGCCGAAAACGCCCAGCTCGCTCATTTGT
>CAZCJI010000037.1:0-13751 GCA_964498625.1 uncultured Rhizobium sp. | reverse complement strand
TCCATCGCGCGCCGCTCGGCACCCATGAGCGCTTCACCGCGTTCCTGATCGAGCATTACGCCGGGGCGTTTCCCACATGGCTGGCGCCGATCCAGGCGCGCGTCATACCGATCAGCGAAAAGGCCAATGCTTACGCGGAACAGATTCGTCAGAAACTGTTCGATGTTCCGGTCACCAACGGGACGGCCGGTCTGCGCGTGGACATCGACCTGACATCCGAGCGCATGCAGAAGAAAATTCGCGACGCCCAGTTGCAGAAAATTCCCTACATGCTGGTGGTCGGCGAGCGCGAAGCGGCAGAAGGAAAAGTCGCCGTTCGCCTCAGGTCCGGAAAGGATTTGGGCGCGATGCCACTGGAAAGCTTCACAAGACGCATCAAGGACGAGGCCGAATCCCGCAAGGATGTGGCCGAATAACCCTTGCGGATTGTGGATTTGCGCCTATTCTGCGGATCCTTAAGCAGTCCCGCGCGGATTGCGCCAGCGAGGAAATACGCCCCTGCCCATGAACCGTCACGACGTTTCGCGAGGCCGGATATGAACCTCGCGAGGCGGTTGCATATGCGTGCGGGCCAACACAGGAGAGAGTCATAGTCCCCAGACGTTTTGCACCCGGTAACACGCCGCCGCCCGCAAAGGACGGCCCGCGCGTCAACGAAGAAATCTTTTCCCGCACCATCCTCCTGATCGGAGACGACGGTCACAAATACGGTGAGATCGGCCTCGATGAAGGCCGCGCCATCGCGGAAGAGAAAGGCTTCGATCTCGTCGAAGTCTCGCCGGAGGCCAAGCCGCCCGTCGTCAAGCTGATGGACTACGGCAAGTTCAAATACGAACAGCAGAAAAAGGCCAACGAGGCCCGCAAGAAGCAGAAGGTCATCGAGATCAAGGAGATCAAGATGCGCCCAACCATCGACGACCACGACTACGATACGAAGATGAAGGCTATGCAGCGCTTCTTCGGCGAAGGCGACAAGGTCAAGGTGACGCTGCGCTTCCGCGGCCGCGAGATGGCGCACCAACATCTGGGCATGCAGCTTCTTACCCGCATCCAGAAGGATACCGAGACCTTCGCGAAGCTGGAGCAGTATCCCAAGATGGAAGGCCGTCAGATGATGATGGTGCTGGCGCCTCGCTAAAACGCCAGAGTCCGCGATGAACGACTTCTTCCGCGAGCATTTTGTCGTTCACACCCATATCGAGAAGACCGCGGGTTCGTCCCTGACCCGCGGCTTCATCGAAGCCTTTGGCGAAGATCGCGTCTGGGATATCCGCGGGAAGAAACATCCCAAGCCGGAATCCATCTCACCCGAAGAGCGCGCACGCATCTTCGTTCTGACCGGGCACTTTCTTTATGGTGCCCATGACAGGTTTTTCGATCGCGCCCCTGTCTATGTCGCGTGCGTGCGGCCGCCGCTCGAAAGATTTCGCTCCCACTACGATTTCGTGCGCGTTCGGCCAGGTCATCCCACGCACGCCCGCATTGCGGGCAAGTCTTTGCGCGAAGTCGTCGAGGATCTCAGGAAACCGAAGGCCGTCTTGAATGTCATGACGCGCGCCCTGACGGGTCAGGCACATATCGGCGAAGACAAACTTCTCAAGCATGTCGAGGACAGCTATCTCATCGTGACGCCCTCGCACCGTGTCAACGATACGATGCATGCGTTGATCCCACTCCTCGGCGGCGGCGTCAAAACTGAACAGCATCGCAAGAAGACGGCGGAGCCGACGAGCGAAGAGATTGGCGATCTGAGACAATGGTTCGAGGACGCCAACTATCTCGACGTCAGGCTGGTACAGTTCGTTGAAGAAAACTATGAACGCTGGCTCGCAGAACTCCCCGAGCGTTTGGCAAGACTCAAGCGAAACCGCGCGTCTTAGAGAAACCGGGCGGAGACGTGCACGGCCTGGTCGCCCAGATCCTGCAGGGGGCCGAGCGGCTGGATGTCGTCGTGATAGCCTTCGATGTTCGGCTTGCCCGACATTACCTTATAAGCCACGCGGCCGTCCTGCATGAGAAGCACGACTTCCGCGGCCCAGCCATGGTCGATCGTCGTACGCTCGAACCCCAGAAGGTCGAGAAAAATGCTCCCGGTGCGTTGCTGCACAAGGCGAGAAGGACGGAATACGTAGGCAGAGCAGCGTTCCTGGGCCTCGATACACGCTTTCACCGGCAACGCGAGGTGATCGAAGCGAATGGAGTCGCGCGGCATGAAGCGTTCGATGACGCCGAGATAGGAAATCACTTCCGCGTTGGGTTGAATCGCGGCATTGAAACCAATCTTGGACAAGTCGCCTTCGCGGGTCTCACCCGGAACGATACTTGCATAAGCGGCCTGAACCTGATTGTAGGTCTGGAAATTCTGGTCTTCGGACAAATCGGTTCGTCGCGGAAGAAGAGATAGACCGCCGCAGCCGACCAGCGACAACGTAATGGCCATAACGACCGCCAGCTTCGCGTAACGACGCGAACCGTATCCCCCGTCAACCATGTCACCCCTGCCACGTTGAGCAAATTTTTTTAAAATGTAGCTAAAACAAGGCGTACTGAAAAGAACGTGGTTGAACATGGTTACCGCGGGAGAGCGGTCATCAAACCTTCAACGAAGTTTCGCATTTGCGACGCACGAGATGACGGTTTCGAGGTCGCAATTTCCTCCTGTAAGGACCACTGCGACGCTCTTTCCGTGTACGTCGTATCGACCCGACAGGAGTGCCGCGAGCCCAGCGCTTCCGCCGGGTTCTATGATTAATTTCAGCCGCTCGGCGGCATAGGCAACGGCGGTTGCGAGGTCATCGTCCGTTACGGCCAACCCCGGCTCCATGAGACGCAGTGCAAGGGCGAAGGGCACCATTCCGGGCGTGGGCGCCATCAGGGCATCGGCTATGGACAGCTTTCCGCCGGGGGCCGAAATGCGATTTTTCGACCGAAGCGATAGGCGCATGCCGTCGAAATTCTCGGGTTCGACGCTGATCGCGCGCGTGCCAGGGCTCGCGCCCGACAACGCCAAAGCAATTCCGCTGACAACACCGCCGCCGCTGCAGGGGACGAGAACAGCATCGAGTTTGACGCCATGATCAGCGGCTTGGTGCGCGATCTCCAGGCCGATGGTGCCCTGCCCGGCCACGACGCCCGCGTCGTCGAACGGCCGCACAAGCGTCGCACCGCGCTCCCGCATGATCTTCGTGGCGATAACCTCGCGGTCGTCGGTCACGCGATCGTAGAATACGACCTCCGCGCCAAGCGCTTTCGTGCCTTCGATCTTCGCGCGCGGCGCATCCTTCGGCATGACGATGATCGCGCGCATGGCATAGAGTGCTGCCGCGGCGGCCACCCCCTGCGCGTGATTGCCGGATGAGAACGCGACCACACCACCCGCGCGCCGGTCTTCCGGGATCAAACCGATGCGGTTGTAGGCGCCGCGGAATTTGAACGAACCTGTTCGCTGCAACGACTCCGGCTTGAGGAAAACGCGGCCGCCAAGTCTTTCGTTCAGAGCCGCATTCTCAAAGAGAGGCGTCTGGATGGCGTAAGGCCTAATGCGCGCGGCCGCGGCTTCAACGTCGGCGAATTCGGGCGGCTTTGTGCTATCAAACATGGATGCACACTAGCTCGCGCATCGCCGCCGCCACAGCCCTGTTCTTCGGACTTTCAGTTCTGTCCGACGCGCATGCCTCGCCCCGGGTGCTGGTGACGATCAAGCCCCTCCACTCGCTGGTTGCAGCCGTGATGAAAGGCATGGGAACGCCCCAGCTGCTGATTCAGGGCGCGCAGTCGGAACATTCCTACGCGCTCAAGCCCACAGACGCCGCCAAGATCGGGCAGGCTCAGATCGTATTCGAGGTCGGGCCCGATCTGGAGACTTATCTTGTCCGTCCTCTGGCCACGCTGGCACCGAAAGCGAAGGTAGTCGCGCTGGAACAAAGCCCCGGCATTCGCCTGCTGCCGGCGCGGCGGGGCGGTCTTTGGGAGAACGGCGAGGATCCGGACGAAGGCCCGACCGACCCTCATATCTGGCTTGATCCTGAAAACGCGATCGCAATGACCCGTGCGATCGCCGCAACGCTTGTGCGGATCGATCCCGCTCATGCGGCGTCCTACGACGCCAATGGCGACCGCGAAGTCGCGACTATCGCAGCCGAGGAGGGCAAATTGCGCGACGCACTCGCGCCTTTGCGTGGCCGCCCTTACCTCGTCTTCCACGATGCCTATCGCTATTTCGAGCGGCGTTTCGGCCTCACTCCGGTCGGAGCCGTGACGGTCGCGCCGGAGCGGCCAGTCGGACCCCGCCGCATCGAGATGCTCCGCGCCGAAATCCTGAAAGGAAACATCGCGTGCGTCTTCCGTGAGCCGCAATTCTCGCCGCGCTTGATCGACACGTTGGTGGAGGGCAGTTCCGCCAAAACCGGAATACTGGATCCGCTCGGCGCGGCGCTTGTGCCCGGCCCCAACCTCTATCAGAAACTGCTGCAGGGGCTGTCGGATTCACTCAGTTCATGCCTTCGTTGAAGCACAATTCTCTCGGCATCGCACTCAAGCTCGCCTCGGTCTTCGTCTTCTCGCTGATGTATGTGACCATCCGGCTCGCACAGCCGGCGCCCATCGGCGAGGTCATGTTCTTCCGTGGCTCCTTCGCCCTCGTTCCGCTTGTGGCGATCTCGTTTTTTACGCAGGGACCCAGTCTGGCGTGAGAGACTGCATCATTTGCCCGTCGCGGAAACGCCGGGCCTATAGGCTGGATTTCAACGCGTCCAATTCTTCAACCAGATCCTGCCCGAAATAATAGGCAAGTTCGCCACGGCCACCCGCATAGACCGATGGTCCGTCGCCGGCACAGATAAGACTTTTGTCGACGACTTCCGACGAAGGTTCGAGGCGGCCATAGTTGAAGGTCAGGGGAAATAGGATACTCACCATGGGCTTATAAAGGTGATAGTCGAGTCCTCTCTCGATGCAGAAGGCATGGATCAGACAGCCGCGGCCCTCCTGTTTGTGAAAGACACAATGCGTTCCGCGCGTCTGTGTGCGGCGATAGCGGCCCGAGGGAAATTCCACGTCCTCGATGGTTTCATCGGTGAACCACTGGCTGCGCGGCACTCCGACGAACCCGTCAAAATCTTCGCCCAGCGCTAGCAGCTTTTCAGCGTTCCCGGCATCGATGTCCACCCCGTAGGAGCAGCATTGATCGTTGCAGAAGCCGCACTGCATGCAATGTGTGAAATAGCTGAGCGTAAAGATGCGCGTATCGATTTCACGAAGGATTGGAGCCTCGAAGATAGAAGCGTGCTCGCGCTTCAGCGCGACGACACTCATGCGTGCAAGGCGGCGAGCGTCACGCGCTTGATCAGCTCGTCGTAGGGAATACCGGCCTGCTCGGCCGCGGCCGCGAACCCGGCATCGGTGGAAATGCAGCAATTCGGATTGATCTCAAGCACCCAGGGCTTGTTGTTCTTATCGACCCGGAAATCGACTCGCGCATAACCGCGCAGCGAAAACAGGCGCCAGACCTTCTTGGTCGTTTCGATGAGCTGACGGGCAAGTTCCGGCTCCTCATCTTCGCAGCCGAAACGGCGCTGGCTGCCGTTGTAGTCGAAGGTGTCCTCTTCCCATTTCGCCGCGAAACTGACCAGCTTCGGCTTGCCGTGCGGCCATTCATCGTTGAACCGCATTTCAGCCAGCGGGAATACGAGTGGGCCATTGTCGCTCGCCATCACGGCAATATTGAACTCGCGGCCGTCGACATACTGCTCCGCGAACCAACGGCCGCCATATTTCTTGCGGCAATGCTCCGCGCGCGCCTTCACCTCGGAGCCCCGCACGACAGACGCGTCATCGATACCCACGGAGGAGTCTTCGTCCGCCGCCTTCACGATATAGAGCGCACCGGGATCGATCCCATCCCAATCCGGCCCAACTGCCCATTGCGGCGTTACAACGCCACCAACCTTGAGAACGTTCTTGCCGAACGGCTTGTCGGTCGTGGCTGCAAAATGCGCGGCCGTCGCGCCGGTGTAGGGAATGTTCAGCCTGTCCAGCATCGCGGGCGCGATCGATGAGTAGATACCGGCGCCAAACACCGACTCCACCACATTGAACACTACATCGGGCCGGTGCGTGTCCAGCAGGCCTTTGAGGAATGCCATATCCGGTGCAAAGGCCGCTTTCGGCGCGTGATGGCCATGCTTCTCCAGCGCTTCGGCTACGGCGGCCGCAGAATCGAGCGTGTCGAGTTCGTCGGGCGGCGCGTCGGGCGCGACATCGGAATGAAGAACCAGAACCCGCATGCAGATCAGGCAGCCACGACCCGCGGACGCGGTTTCACTTTCAGCTCCGGATGGCGCTTGAAAAATGCAGCCATGATCTTGCCGATGAGTTGCGGATGGCTGATGCCCCTGCGGTTCGCGATCAGGCACAGGTCCGAATAATCCGGACGCAATCCGGCAAGCGGGTTCACTTCGATAAAATGCGGCTTGCCGTTGGCATCGCAGCGCACATCGATACGCCCGCCATCGCGGCAACGCAGCGCGCGCCAGGCAGCGAGCGCTACCTCGCCCGCGACTTTCGAATTTTCCTCATCGGCTTCGACAATGGACACCTTGTCGTCGGAGTACTCCTTGTTCTCATAGCCGTAGCCGTCACCGACCCAATTGCCGATCGGCACAATCTCCGATACGCCCAGAACTGCCGCATCGTCGCCGGTGCCAACAATGCCGACCGTGAACTCGCGGCCGGGCAGGAACTCCTCGACCAGAACCGGCTGGTTGAACTTGGCGAGCAGGTTGCCAGCCACACGGCGCAGGTCGCGCGCATTTTCGACCTTCGAATCCGCGCCGACGCCCTTGCCCGAGCCTTCCCGGACGGGCTTCAGGAACAGCGGGAACGGCAAATCCACTTTCTTCACATCGGCGAGCTTTTCGATGACGCGGAAATCGACCGTTGGAACGCCTGCATCGCGCGCCACGCGCTTGCACATGCCCTTGTCGAGCGCGAGCACCAGGGTCAACGGATCCGAAAAAACATAGGGAATGTCATAGATATCGAGGATCGCGGGGACCTGGGCCTCACGTGCGATACCTTTCAGTCCTTCGCAGAAATTGAACACCGCATCGAACCGCTCGCCTTTGGCGAGCCTGGCGATCAGGTTCTTGACCGTGCCGATCCGAACCGGGGTCAGGCCGAGGCCGCTGAGCGCGGAACAGATCGCGGCGATCGTGACTTCGCTGTCGAATTCCGCTGTGTCCTCCTCGCTCATCCCCATGGCGAGATAGTCGGCCCTCAGGTCATATGTGACGCCTATCCGCATCATGCCCCCTTATTCAGTCCCAACTCCCCACCGGGATCGGGATAACGGTAGACTTTGCCCTCAAAATTCCTGAGCAGCAGATCATCGCCGTCGCGGCCCACGACGGGATCCGGCGCGAGTTGAATCTTGCCGCCGCCGCCCGGCGCATCGACCGCGAAGATCGGGGTCGCGTAGCCGGTGGTATGGCCGCGCAAAGCCTGGATGATCTCAAGACCCTTGCTGACGTTGGTGCGGAAGTGGCCCGAGCCGCGGATCGGGTCGCATTGATACAGGTAGTAAGGCTTCACCCGGCGCTTCAGCAGGCCATGCATCAACGGCTTGATGATTTCGGCATCGTCGTTGATGCCCTTGAGCAGCACGGTCTGGCTGCCCAGCGGGATACCGGCATCGGCCAAGCGGGCCGTCGCTTCGGTCGTCTCAGGCGTAAGTTCTGCCGGATGCGTAAAATGCAGGCTCATCCATAGCGGATGATGCTTCCTCAGGATGGCAACCAGATTCTTCGTGATGCGCTGGGGCGTGACCGTCGGCATTTTGGTGCCGATGCGGATGAACTCTATGTGCTTGATCGCACGCAGCCGGCCCAGGAGCCAGTCCAGCTTGTCGTCGCCCAGTGTCAGCGGGTCGCCGCCGGATAGAAGAACATCCCGGACCTCGGCGTGGGCTTCCAGATAGGCCAGCGCCTGCTCCCACTGCCGCGTCGAGAACTGATATTCGCCACCCGGATTTCCGACGACCCGCGCGCGCGTGCAATAGCGGCAATAGGTCGAACATGTCCCGGTTGTCAGGAACAGAACCCTGTCCGGATAGCGGTGCACGAGACCCGGCGCAACGGTGTCGTGGTCCTCCCCCAAAGGGTCGTCATCCTCGCCGGGGAGTTTGATATATTCGTCGCCGGTCATGATGTGGGTCCGGCGCAATGGTTCGCTTGCGTCTTCAAGCCCCATCAGGCTCGCATAATAAGGTGTGATGCCGACCGGGAGCGCGCCTTCATGGCGCTCGACGGCACTGCGCTCATCCTCGGAAAGCTTGAAAATCCTGGACAATTCGGCGAGCGACCGGATGCGGACACGCATCTGCCAGCGCCAGTCGTTCCACTCCGCGGTCGATGTGTTGGGATAGAAGCGGCGATAGAACGCTTTCGTCTCGGCACCGACCGGGAATCGCAGCGCCGTTGGACGCTGAACTCCGGCCCCTGCTTTGAGGCTGGCTTTGTCCCTGATGTGGTCTTGCGCCTGCGTGTCCGGCTGCGGGCGGACGGTCCGTAGCGACGGCTTACCCTCTTGCCGCCGCAGTGCATGGAGACTCATCGATGTCTCGCGACCACTCCCGTTGTCCGTCGAACGCCCCAATGGCGCTTCAGCAAACGATACAACAACACAATTCGATAATTAGAAGCTTAACGCGGTTCGTCAAGTGAAGGGCCGCGAGTACTGGAACAGATGGTCGTTTCCTCAAGCAAAACGCATTCAAAAATCACGGAATTATTGAAGAGCATCGAAATGAATACAAGTATTCGTACCCGCTGACGAAACGATCATGTTAACGAATACGCGAATGCTTTTTCAGAACAGCCGCTTGCCAGCCTTCAACACAACATGCACAAGCCTTCGCGCTTCCACCGGGATCATGTGCATCATGATGGTTGGGCAGTATTCGCACTGCTTATGACTTAGCGCGAGACGACTCGGATGAGTCTGTGAATCATTGCCAATGAAAAGTGAGCAGTGCGCGGTGCACTGGACTCGATTGTGCAGATCGCGCGACTCACTCCGGCGGCGGAGTGGTCACTTCATGGGGCGGCGTGATCCGGTAGAGCGTGATATGCACCGGACGGCCCCGCGAATAATTGAACCCGTCCAGGGAATCGATGGGTGCGGCGTCCGCCTCGAGCTCGGCAAGATGCGCGAGGAAGCGCGACCGCTGCCCGTCCTCCACCGCAGCCAATCCCCCTTGCGCGGCCCCGATCTCCGCCGCGCCATAGCCATTGGTTAGATGCGTCTGCGTTCCCAGAAGGAACATCGCGCTCGGCTCGGTATAGCCAGCGAGCACGGCCGGTGGGTCGTTGGCGCGCAAATGAGCCCGGATCATCGCGGTCTCGCGCGGACTGACCCAGATCCGTTCGATTTTTCGTCCGGCATCGAGCGTCAACAAAGGATAGGCAACCAGCGCCGTAACAGTCGCGAGACCCGCGGCCATCGCTTTCGATCCGCGCAGCATGAAAACCGCCGCCGCGAGGGCCAGCACTGAAATAGCCAGCGCGGCGGCAACCAGATCCCAGCCGATCCCCTGCCCATAGAGTTTCGGGACGACGACAATGGCAGCCACCAGCAAGGCTGCACCGAGAAGGAACTGGACGGACGACACGACCGGCAGAATTCGCCGCCACCGCGGAAGCCCACCCTCATGGGGGGCCATCACGAAAGCCGCCGTCATGATCGCCAGCGCCGGATAAGCCGGCATGATGTAGTGCGGAAGCTTCGTTGGCACGATTTCGAACATCAACCAGGAGGCGCCTGCCCAGGCCAGCAGAAAGCGCGCGGCCGGCTCGCGATGGCGCAGGATGGTCGCGGCGACGGCCGGTATCGCGAAGAGGGTCGCCGGCCAGAGCGTTGCGATGGTCATGAGCAGGTAGTAGCCCGGTGGCTCTCCGTGGCTCTCCTGTCCACCGGCCAGTTTTGCGCCGAAATCATGGCCGAGCGATTGCTGATAGAACTCGCCATGGCTTTGAAGCGCGATGGCGATCAGCCAAGGCGCTACGATCAAGACCGTCAGCGGAATGCCCCACAGCGGCTTCAGCTTGCCAAGCCAGCGCCATTCCCGATCCCAGACCAGGAGGGCCGCGAGGGTTACGCCGCAGACACCCAGAATGACGGGCCCCTTGATCAGAACGCCAAGGGCAAAGGAAAGCCAGCCCAGCATTGCAGTGCGAAACGTAAGTTGTGCGTGTTCCGGGTCGCGCGCGAGATAGGCGCGTAACACGACAGCTTGTGCACCCACGATCGTCGCCAGCAGCACCGCATCGGTTTTGGCGATCTTGGCTTCCGACGACAATAGCAGCGTCAATCCCATCAGAAGCGCGCTCAGGAATGCCCCCTCCACGCCCAGGAACGCGCCCGCGCACCAATAGACCAGCGCTACGGCGGCCAGTGCACCCAGCAGCGACGGGATGCGATAGGTCCATATCTGATCCCGTGCACCGCGCGTGATTGGAGCGGCGATTTCGGTCGACGCGGCCTGCAGCCAATAAATGCCGACCGGCTTCTTGTAGCGCGGTTCCTCTCCGAAGCGGATGTCGATGAAATTGCCGGTCTCGAGCATCTGCTTGCTTGCTTGCGCAAAGCGGCTTTCGTCCCTGTCGAGGGGCGGTATGGTGAACAGCCCTGGCACCCATCCAAGCAGGCAAAGCAGACACAGCAGAACCAAAGGCCTGCGGCGTATCAAGGCAATGACCCGGTTGGGTGCTGCTGATTCACTCATATCCCGCCCGGGTCTGTTGCTTGTTTGGCCTGCCCTGTATAAGGCCCGCGCATTGGCCAGAAAAGGCGCGAAAACGCATGTCGAATGAAGGTGTTGCATTTTCCCTGATCGTCGCCGTCAAGGACGAACGGGAAAATATGGCGCCCCTGATCGCCGAGATCGCCGCCACGATGCAAGGCAGAGATCCATCCACTTACGAAGCTATTTTCATCGACGATGGCTCGAACGACGGCACTCCCGATGAACTCGCCCGCCTCAAATCTATCCTGCCGGCTTTGCGGGTGCTCGTGCACGGACGCAATCTCGGCAAGAGTGCGGCACTGCGCACCGGCATCCGGGCTGCCAGGCATCCCGTTGTCGTGACGATGGATGGCGACGGGCAGAACGATCCGGCCGACGTCCACATCATGATTGCACCGTTTGCGGAAGGAAATCCGAGACTTGGTATCGTGGCGGGACAGCGCATCAAACGCGAAGATACATTCTCCAAGCGCTGGGCATCGAAGATCGCCAATCCGGTCCGGCGCTGGCTGTTGAACGACGGCACGCGGGATTCGGTTTGCGGCTGGAAGGCCATGCCGCGGGATGTGTTCCTCGCGTTACCCTATTTCGACAGCATGCACCGTTTCCTGATCGCGCTAACCCTGCGCGAGGGCTACGAGGTCAAACTTATCGATGTGCGTGACCGGCCCCGCGCGCATGGAACGTCGAAATACACGAACTGGGGACGGCTGATGGTCGGCATACCGGATCTTTTTGGCGTGGCGTGGCTGATGCGGCGATTTCGCGGAAACGCACAAGCGAGAGAATTGTGATGGAAACCATCGCGCACTGGCTGGCGGCAGCCGTCAACCATCCCTACGACATGTGGGACGCCATAGGTTTCTTGGGCGCGGCCGTGTTTGGAAGCCGCTTCATCATTCAATGGCTGAAAAGCGAGATGGAGGGCCGCAGCGTCATTCCGATCGCGTTCTGGTACTGCAGCCTGGCGGGAGCGCTGATCAACCTCGTTTATGTCATCCATCTGAAGAGCATGCCGCTGGTGCTGGGGAACGCATTGCCGCTCTTTATCTATGCACGGAACCTGTACCTGACTTATCGCGAGCGTGCCGCTTTGGCCCGCGCGGCTCAGGCTTAACCATAACTTCACAGGGAAGCCGCGCCTAAGCCCCTATTTCGCCCCATTGTGATACACTACTTTGTTGTGACGGGGTCCATTTCGCGGGGAGAACTTCATGCTGCGTCTTATTCCACTGCTTATCCTTCCGGTCGGTTTGTATAATCTGTTCGCGCTGGGCGGATCGCTCGCCGGGCGCAATGACGTTCAGGACGGCCACAACAAGATCCAGGCGCTACTGAGCGACAAGCTGAGCTTTACATTCAAGATGTTTTCCGGCGACCCGTGGCAGTTCAGTTTTAGTGATTTTCTGTTGCTGTTCGGGGTGGCGATGCTGTTCATCGAGGTGGTGAAGGCGACGCGCACGACGTCCAAGGAAATCATCAACCATGGCCTATCAATGCTGCTGTTCGTGGTCGCGCTGATCGAGTTCATCACGCTCAGGGGTTTTGCGACCTCGACGTTCTTCTTCCTGCTTCTGTTCACGCTGTTCGACGTGGTTGCTGGCTATACAATCTCCATCGTCGCGGCCGAGCACGATCTGGGACTGGGCAAGGCCGGGACTGACTAAGGTTCAAACGGCTTCCGGGGCACCGGACGGTCCGAAAGGGCCGTTCGGTGTTGTTTTGCCCCCAACGCTTGCTTTGGCGGCGGATTTCGTTAAATCCCTGCGCCCTACGGCACGGACAGATGGCCGAGTGGTTGAAGGCGCACGCCTGGAAAGTGTGTAACGGTTAACAGCCGTTCGAGGGTTCGAATCCCTCTCTGTCCGCCAGTATCCTGCTTGCCTACGCAAACGTGAACGCCTCCCATGCTATCTCACCCTGACAGATCGGCATGACATCGCCCCTCAAAACTCTTCTGTTCGGCGGCTGCATGATCCACTGGCCGCTGACGCGCACATCCTGTGCGGACGGCAAGCTGGTGTTGGATGCTTACGGGCCGGTCAGGGAAATCCATACTTTCGGAGAGATGTTCCAGATCATCGATGTTCTCAAGGGCAAGAAAGTCGTTCCTTTGGAATATCGCGATCTTGCTCATATGCGCAAAAAGCTCATACCTGTGCCGGGAGCGGATAATTTCGGCGATCTCGACGTCGCGCTGCTCGAGCCGGCCACATCGGTCGAACTGGAGTTTCGCGGAATCGCGGTCAATAGATTTGCCGTCAATAGGCTGGTGAGCGCGGAAACGGGTGAAAGTCCGTTGGCAAAGAAGCTTTCTGCGAAATGGATCCGTCAAGGATTGATCGGACTTGATGAACCCGCGCGGGCGAGCACGGCGGCCGCGCTCCACATCCATGTGACGGGAGATTCGGAAGATGCCGATTTGGCGCGTGCGGTGATCCTCGAAACGCGCGCCTTCCCCAGTGATATCCCCGACGGCTTCCGCAGAATGCAGGCGCTCCTTGGCCGCCCCATCGGCGTGGCGCTGTATGTTTTCCGGTACATGCCCGACGGGAGAGCTATCAGCTGGCCCGCCGGATTCCGCGAAGCCGTCCTGAAAGCGGCGCAAGATTTGAATTTGCCGATCTTTGATCCCACGCCGCTGGTTTTGAAATACGGCGTGGAAGCCGCAATGTCGCCGCGGCTCGCGCATTACAGCGACGAATTCCTTCCCGTCGCCGGCAACGCCTTGGTGAATTTCATTCAATCGGTAAAGGAACGTTCGTAAGCGAGCACACCGTAGCCGCAGCGATATCAGCGATAACGTTTTTCAAGCGACATGACGGTTTGTCTGAATTCGGCAACCGTTTCATCGATGATCTCCTTCACGGTCTTGGCCCCCTGGATACGGCCAGCGACCTGACCCGATAGCGCGATCGAGGCTTCCATGTCGCCACCGAAATAAAGCGCG
>CAZCJI010000036.1:0-13822 GCA_964498625.1 uncultured Rhizobium sp. | reverse complement strand
GGAATGCCGCGCATCGCTGTCGTGATTGTTGCCGGAGGCAGAGGCGAGCGGGTCGGCGGTGCGATCCCCAAGCAATACGTGTCCCTCCTCGGCAAGCCGATGCTGCGGTGGACTGTCGAGGCGTTCGCGCGTCACCCCGCGATCGATCTTGTTCAGGTCGTGATCGGGGTGAACGATGAAGCCGCTTATACCGATGCCACGCGCGGCTTGAAGTTGCTGCCGACGCTCGCCGGCGGAGCGACACGCCAGCATTCCGTCATGCACGGCCTCGAAGCACTCGCCCATCACAAGCCGGATCTCGTGTTGATACATGACGCCGCGCGCCCGCTTGTGTCCGCCGCAATCATCGAGGCCGTTATCGAAACGCTGAGCGCGGGCGCCGATGCGGCCGTGCCGCTGATCCCTGTCGCGGACACCTTGCGGCGCAAGGATGACGGTCACTGGGTGAGCGTCGCGCGTGAAGGTCTTCTGCGCGCGCAGACCCCGCAGGGCTTTCGCTACGAGAAAATCCTCAAAGCTCACCGCGATCACAAGACTCTGGCCCTGACAGACGACATGGCGCTGGCGGAACGTGTCGGCCTCGATATCGTTGTCGTTCCCGGAGATGAATCCAACCTGAAAGTCACAACGCCGAAAGACCTCATCATGGCCGAACAGCTTCTGTCCGCGCGCCTCGGCGACAGCCGCACAGGCTTCGGCTATGACGCGCATCGCTTCGCGCCCGGCGATCATGTCTGGCTGTGCGGCATCAAGATCGCGCACGATCACGCGCTCGAAGGTCATTCCGATGCCGATGCCGGATTGCATGCGTTGACCGATGCGATCCTGGGCGCCATCGGCGCGGGCGACATCGGCCAGCACTTTCCACCGACAGACGAACGCTGGCGCGGCGCGCCATCGTGGAAATTTCTCGATCATGCGGCGAACCTCGTGCGCGATGCCGGCGGCACGATCAGCCATTGCGATGTTACGTTGATCTGCGAGCGCCCGAAGATCGGGCCGCATCGCGAAGATATGCGCGAGAAGATCGCCGAGATTCTCAAGCTCGATCTTTCGCGCGTCAGCGTGAAGGCGACGACGACGGAAGGCATGGGCTTTGAAGGCCGCCGCGAAGGTCTTGCCGCACAGGCCGTCGCCACTGTGAGGATGCCGTGATGTGGTCCATGGCCGCTACGGTGTTCGGGATCGGGCGCGCGCCGGCGCCGGGAACGGTTGCAAGTCTGCTCTCGCTTCCTATTGCGTGGCTGGTTTTGAGGTTCGGCGGTGCGATTGCGCTGCTCGTACTCGGCGCAGCGGTGTTCATCTTCGGATTGTGGGCAAGCGAGTTCTATGCCGCCGAACAGGGCGACAGCGACCCGTCCGAATGCGTGATTGACGAGGTCGCGGGCCAGTTCATCGCCTGCGCCATGGCGCCGTTGTCGATCGCAGGGTTTGCCGCGGCTTTCGTCCTGTTTCGCCTGTTCGACATCTCCAAGCTTTGGCCGGTCTCCGCGGCGGAACGATTGCACGGCGGGCTCGGCATCATGACGGACGATCTCGTCGCGGGATTGTTTGCCGGCGGCATCGTTGCCGTGTTCGCGAATGTCGGCTTACTCTGAGGCGATGTTCCCCTCCCATCTCCTGCGCCTCGCGGAAGTCGTGCTTATGGAAGCGCGCGAGCAGAAGCTGCGCATCGCGACCGCCGAAAGCTGTACCGGCGGCCTGATCGGCGGATTGCTGACAGAAATCTCTGGTTCGTCGGACGTGGTCGAGCGCGGCTTCATCGTCTACTCCAACCGCGCCAAGCAGGACATGCTGGGCGTGCCGGGCGATCTGATCGCCGATATGGGGGCCGTGTCGGAAGCGGTCGCGCGCATGATGGCGGAAGGCGCGGTGGAGAACTCCAACGCGCATCTCGCGGTCGCCGTAACGGGTGTTGCCGGGCCGGGCGGCGGAACACCGATGAAGCCTGTGGGACTCGTTCACATCGCCGCAGCCAGAGAGAACCGCACGATCCTGCATGAGGCGCACCGGTTTGGCGACATCGGCCGTAGCGAAGTGCGGATAAAAGCCATCGAAGCGTCGCTCGATCTGCTACGCAAACTTCTTTGAGAGTTTGTGTGCGCGTTCCAGGAACGCATCGGTCGTGCGCAGCATGACACGTCCGAAGGCTGCGCCGGCGACCACGTTCAGCAACGGGTTGCGGAATTCGAACTGGATCGAGAAATCGACCTTGCAGTTCTGGCCTTCCGGCGTGAAGCGCCAATGATTTTCCAGAATGCGGAACGGCCCCTCGGTCTGAACGACATCGATCGTCCGCCCCGCAGAATCGAGAACGACGCGGCTGACATAACTCTCCTGAAAGCTTTTGAACCCGACGGTCATCTGCGCCGTTAGCGTCTCGCGGCCTTCCGTCTGCTCGCGCGAAATGACCTGTAGCGCCTTCACCCATGGCAGGAACCGCGGATATTTCTCGACATCCGCCACGACCTGAAACATCAGATCGGCCGTATACGGAACGATACGAGATTCGCTGTGCGTGGTCATACGCGCTTTGACTGCCGTGCGGCTTTCATCTGCGCGAAGTCGCTGTCGGCGTGATAGGACGAGCGCGTCAGCGGCGACGCGGACACCATCAGAAAGCCTTTCGCCCGCGCGACCTGTTCCAGGCCCTTGAATTCTTCCGGTGTCCAGAAGCGTGCCAGCGCGGCGTGTTTTTTGGTCGGCTGCAGATATTGGCCGATGGTGAGAAAATCCACGTTCGCGGCGCGCAGATCGTCCATCACCTGCATGATCTCTTCGCGGCTCTCGCCGAGACCCACCATCAGCCCCGATTTCGTGAAACCGTCCGGCACGAACTCCTTCGCGCGCGCGAGCAGCTGCAGCGACGCGAAATAGCGCGCACCGGGCCGCACAGAGAGATACAGCCGCGGCACGGTCTCGAGATTGTGGTTGAACACATCCGGCCGCGCGTTCATCACGATATCGAGTGCGCTGTCCTTGCGCAGGAAATCGGGCGTCAGCACTTCGATGCTGGTGCCGGAGCTGATCGCGCGAATGGCGCGGATCGTTTTGGCGAAGTGCTCAGCACCACCATCGGGAAGATCGTCGCGATCCACAGATGTGATGACGACATGCTTCAGACCAAGTTTCGCCACTGCGCGGGCGACGTTCGCCGGCTCATCTGCGTCCAGCGCGCCGGGCAACCCGGTCTTCACGTTGCAGAAAGCGCAGGCGCGCGTGCAGGTGTCGCCCAGAATCATCATCGTGGCGTGGCGGTGCGTCCAGCACTCGCCGATGTTCGGGCACGCGGCTTCCTCGCACACGGTGTGGAGCTTGTGTTCGCGGACGATCTCCCTGGTCGC
Organism: uncultured Rhizobium sp.; assembly: GCA_964498625.1. Lineage (GTDB taxonomy): Bacteria > Pseudomonadota > Alphaproteobacteria > Micropepsales > Micropepsaceae > Rhizomicrobium. The sequence goes on along the minus strand of CAZCJI010000036.1, from coordinate 10,478 downwards.
GGCATATTCGCGGCTGACGGGCGCCTTGACGCGAATCCAATCCGGTTTGCGCTGGACAATGCTGTCCGGCCGATGCGCCTTTTCGGGGTGCCGCGGCGGGTTCAAGCGATCGATTACGACGGTCATGGGCTGAGACATATACACTGCCCTCGCGAAAATCACCTGGTTCCGCTAACGTCATAGCCACAATGTCGGAGCGGCAAAGCCGCCGATTCCCGGGAGGTTTCGCTTGACCCTGTCCACCGTCGCTGCCGCCTCGGGCGAGGATATCTGCCCCTTCGATATCTCGACCACGAGCCAGCCGGTGTTCCGGGCATTCGCCAGGGCACGCAGCAAATTCGGCGGCAAGCGGGTTTGCGTCGCTGACGTTGATGACAGCCCCCGCACCTATGACGACCTCCTGCGTGGATCGCTCGCGCTTGGGCATGCGCTGAAGCCCGGAACCAAAGCGGGCGAGTATGTGGGCGTGATGATGCCGACCGGGGCCGGCGCCATCGTCGCGTTCCTCGCGCTCTCCGCCTTTGGGCGCATTCCGGCGATGCTGAACTTCACCTCTGGTGCGGCGGCGATCAAATCGGCGATCCGGACCGCGAAGATCAGACGCGTCGTGACCGCCCATCGCCTCATCAGCAGTGCCGGGCTTGAGCCGCTGATCGACGAAATCTCCGGCATGGTGGAGATCGTCTATCTTGAAGACGTTCGCGAGAAGCTCTCGATCTTGGACAAGGCCGTGGCGGGCGTCGGGCAATTTTTCCCTTCACTGGTGACGAAGAATTCCTCGCCGGAGGCGCCCGCTGTGGTGCTGTTCACGTCGGGCACGGAAGGCGAGCCGAAAGGCGTCGCGCTCAGCCACGCCAACCTCCTTGCCAATGTCGAACAGGTGCGTGTGCATCTCGAGCTTTATCCGTCCGACATTCTGCTCAATCCCCTGCCCGCGTTTCACTGCTTTGGACTCACGGTCGGATCGCTGATGCCGGTGATGCTGGGCCTCAAGGTCGTGTGTCATCCCACGCCGCTGCAGCCCAAGGAAATCGTGCAGCGCATCCGGAAACACCAGGCGACAATCCTCGTCTCCACCGACACGTTCATCACGCAGTACGCGCGCGTGGGTGAACCGGGCGATCTGTCGTCGCTGCGGCTGACGGTTTGCGGCGCGGAGCGGCTGCGCGATGAGACGCGCGCGCTCTTGCGCAAAAAGCACGGCATCGAGTTGCTCGAGGGCTACGGCGTCACCGAGACCTCGCCTGTGATCGCGGCGAACCGTCCTGGCGCGAACCGTCCCGGCACGGTCGGTCAGATGATGGCGGGCATGGAGTTGCGCCTCGATCCGGTTGAGGGAATCCCGAATGCCGGTCGCCTGGTGGTGAAAGGCCCGAATGTCATGCTCGGCTATCTGAAGCCCGATGCACCGGGAAAGATCGTTCCCCCCACAGGCGGCTGGCACGACACCGGCGATGTGGTGTCGGTCGATGAAGACGGTTTCATCGCGATCAAAGGCCGTCTCAAGCGTTTCGCGAAGATCGGCGGCGAGTCCGTTTCGCTGGCGGTGGTGGAAAGTTGCGCTTCTGCGCTGTGGCCGGATTTCAGTCATGCGGCCGTCACGATCCCCGACGGACGCAAGGGCGAGCAGATCGTTCTTGTGACGACCAACAATGAAGCCAACCGCGTCGATCTTGTTGGCTGGGCGCATAACCATGGTGTGTCCGAGCTTGCGATCCCGCGCCGCATTATTTGCGTGGACGACATCCCGGTGCTCGGCACCGGCAAGACGGATTACGTCAAGGTGCAGAAGACGGTCGCCGACGCGACGCCCACCAGTTAACCGGGCTTCTTCGCCTGCTCGGCCATCACGATCTCATGCCGCGCGCAGATTTTCGGCCATAGCGATGCGAGTTCGGGGTCGCGCAGATCGAGTTCCTCGTCGAAAAACCGTACCAACTCGTCGGCGCTGTTGAGAATGCGGTCTTCATACCCATCGGGCGTGACGGTGCGCACCACGCGACCGCGCACGCCGACGACGCCGTTCTGGCGAAAGCGGAAACAGAACAGGTTCAGGACGAAGTGCGAGTCCGGCGCGGTTTGAAGCTGATTGCAACGCGCGGCGAATTTGGATTCATCGGCCGGCGCGAGATTGAAATCGAAATTCGGCGCACCGCCCCACGGATGATTGCGCAGCCGCCACCAATCGTTATCGACGCGCGATACGGAGAACGGCAGGCCGCCCGAGGTGAAATCGCCTTCGACAATGCGGATTGGCTCGACCGGTCCGTCGCCAAACCCGACATCGGCGAGGTAGAGGCCTTCATCCAGCTCCACCCGCAAAACGAGATGGTTGCCTTCGGTCGCTTCTCCGAACATCTCGCGCATTACGGCGCCGGTCGCGCGCATTACCTTAATGCCGAGCTCGCCGAGCGCCCATCCCAACAGCCCGTTCATCTCGTAGCACCAGCCACCGCGATGCCGGTTGACGATCTTGTCGTAAATCGCCGGCCGCTCGATCGTCACCGGCCGGCCGAGCTGCACATCCAGATTTTCATATGGGATCGCGCGCAGATGCGCCGCATGGACACGCTTCAACGTGTCCAGCGTCGGCGGTAACGGTCCCGACAGTCCGATACGATCAAGATAAGCCCGAACATCCATGCCGGAAGAATACAGGGAACATCATGGTACGATAAAGTGCATCAATTGACTTGCTGACACTCGGTAGGCGACGATTCCTTATGTTGGGCCAGATCAAACATTACCTGCGTCGCGCGCGCGAACTTTCGGCGCAAGGCGATCTCGCAAACGCAGTTTTCGCGCGCATCAGCAGCCGGCGCGCCACGGCGAAATTCAGCGCACAGCAGGCGAAAGGTAAGGTTTTCAAAGAGTACTCGGCGCTTTTGCCGGAAGGTTCCGGGGCGCAAAAGATAACCCTGCGCTTGAGCGTTCCTTTTCTGCGGGGCGTTTCAAAGTTCGCATTCGCCGATCATGTGGTGGACGAGCAAGGCCGAATGACCCAGACGCTGCTGGCTTTGGGGACCGGAGGTTTCGCCATCTCCCGCGACCTGGGAAAGACCTGGAAAACCGTAAAGATAAAAGGCCACTCCGGACACAGCTTTTTTCAAATTGGGGATATCGGCGGCGGCGAGTTTCTAGTTCAAGGGTTCCCCGCTCAAGACCGCGCGTCGAAAGTCATTCCGCTCGATTTGCTGGTCGTCAGCGAGGACGGCGCGGTGCTCGCAAAACATCCGCGCCACAGTCATCGCTGGCACGGATGCCGCTCCATGGGGAGGTCCGGTGAAACGCTGATGTTCGCTGAGTATTTGAGCAACATCGCGGTCAATGGGCGGCGTCCTGTCGATTGCCGTGTCTGGCGCAGCCGCGATCGCGGCCGCACATGGCAGGTTGTTTTTCAACAGAGCGGCGCGAACGTTCGTCATTTCCATTTTTTACAGCCGCGGCCTGGCGTGGCTGGCGAGTGGTGGCTGACCTCGGGCGACCTTCCCAACGAATGCCACATCTGGGTTTCCAAGGACGCTGGTGAAAGCTGGAACGAAGTCAGCGTCCCGAAAGACCAATATGTCGAAGCTTCCGGCGAGCTTTATAAGCGCGATCTGTTCCGTTTGACCGATCTTGTGTGGCTGGGTGACGAAGTCGTCTGGGGAACGGACGACTATATGGGGTCGGGAGTACCGCCCGGAGCGCGAGTGTTCAAAAGCAGAATCGGAGGGCGGTTGAAGCCGGAACTCGTTGGCATCGGCAAATGGCACTTCCGCAGTGCTGTCGATATCGGCGATCACCTGCTGTTCATCTCCCAGAAAAGCAACGTGGCGCATACCTCTCGAGCCGATGCCCGTCCCGGCGTCTACCTGATGCCGAAAAATCGCGCCTCAGGCGCGCCGGGGCTTTTCCATGTTTGCGACCTCGACACGTATCCTTCGCGCGACCGGCCAGGATTCACGTTCTCAAAAGCAAGCCGCGCCGCTGTGAACGGAACCTTTTTCAGCTATCGCTCCAGCGAAGATGTCTTTCCTGCAGGCCACCGGATACTCGAGTGGAACGTGACATTGGAATAGGCCCGCTAACATGTGGACATTTCTCAAACGTCGCGCTGCGCAATTCGTTCGCCTCAGAAGGGCGCCAACGGCGAAAAACAAGCGAAACGATAGTTTCGAGCAGTTCAAGCAGAACAACCCGGGCGCAAGCTTCGCGCAGTACTATGTCTGGCAGGCGAAGCAGACCATTGCCGGCGGCAATGCTCATACAACCCTGGGGCTACGGCTGTGCGAACAGCCGGGTCAGACGGAAGAGACAGATTATTTTGAAGCCGGGCGCGCCGCCTTTAACCGGTATCAAAAGTTCTGCGGCTTGGTCGCTACCGACAGGGTCGTGGACTACGGCTGCGGAAGCCTGCGTCTTGGCATCCACTTCATCGAGTTTCTCGACGCGGCGAACTACTTTGGACTGGATGTCACGCGCGACTTCATCGACATCGGTGTTTCCGCGGCGCCCGCACTCATCACTCAGAAGAGGCCGCAGCTTTTCGCGATTGACGATATATCGATCCGGAGCGCGGTTGCGTTCGGCGCAGATGCCGTGATTTCGAACGCCGTCTCGTATCACGTGCATCCGGATGAGACCGGCGCCTATCTCGACAATCTTCGTGCAATCTGCGCCAAGCCCGGCGCGCGGCTGTTCTTCGACGTGAAACTCTCGGACAGTACCGTTCGCTTTCGCAGCCGCGGCTGGGCCTATCCGCTGGACATGTATATTGCTGGGCTGAAACCTCTGACTTTTGTAAAGCAGCACAGGACCAGTGTTGTCAGAGACTATCCGGAGGTACCCAACATGCGCTCAACCGTTTTGGAATTCCGGCGAGACTAACCGCTCAGTCGCAGGCATTTCACGCCGCCCCCACCGACCGAAAACGTCGCCGCGACTTCCGCTGCTCTGATCTCGATACGATTGCCGGACAAGGCGATTTCAGAGGCTGCGGGTTCGCGCGACCACTGGAACAGCGATGCCATCACCGCCTTTCGCGCCCTTCGCTCGCGGCGGATATAAGGCGTCGGCACAATCTCCTCATCATCCGTCATGAGCCATGCGATCGGATTGCCCGGACCGCCCTGCTCGACCCTGCAAGTCGCCGTTCTATCTTCGAATGCGGCGAGCAGATAGCCGTCTTTTTCCGAAGCAAAGGTCAGTCCGTCGGACTCTGCGGGTGAATCCGCCAGCCGAAATTGCGGCGCGATGTGCCAGAACTGTTCAAATTCGCACGGCGACAGGAACGAATTGCCCTTCAGGTAATCGACAACAACCAGGGCCGAGTGCCGCCTGAGATGAATGACGTAGCGCTCAACTGTTCCGCCTTCGTAAGCGCTGTTGAACCCACGCGCGGCCGCCCAGCCATCGCCGCTCCATTGTGCCGTCACGCCAGCAAGAGGTCCGCCTTTCCGGGCGCGTATGGAATATCCTTTGCCGTTGACGCGGTAGGTGTTGTGTGTTGCCGGGTCGAACCGCGCGGCATTGCGGATGTCGTCGGACGTTTCCTTGTTGTAGGTACCGCCATCGATCAACAGATCGATAGCGCCCTGACTGAACAGCACGGACAGGTCGTCCGCGTGCTTGTGCTTGGGCGCGCTGAGATTGGCGTAGAAGATCAGCGAGGACACATCGGGGTCAAGCGAACGTTTGCTGTGGCTTGCGAAGTAGCCGGATGCCGGGAAAAAATAGGTTTCCCGCGCGCGCTCGAACGTCTCGGTAGAGATCGCTTCCCGGGCGCCGCGCAGAGAGGAGACCAACGATCGTGCCGATACGATCGCGCGGAGCGCTTCGCGCGGTGTCGTGTCACCGATGAGAGGCGCCTGTCCGTCGCATTTGACCACCGCCTCCGCGAACGTTTCCATGCGGCTCAGCGCGTCGAGCAGAAGATTCACGCCTTCCGCGCCGGCCGTGTGCATGTCGAAAACAAGATCGCCAAGCAGTCCCATGATAAGGCGGTGGTACTCGAAGGAATTCTCCTGCCATACGCCGTCCGCCGTCAGCATCGTATCGAGCTGGTTGCGCGTCAGGCGATCGAGGCCCTGGCGAAGCAATCCGCTGAACGCGCCCGTGTCGCCGAACAGGAGTGCCGTAACGATGATCAAGGCGTCCTGGCGAACGCCATGATTGCCCGATTTGACATAGACCCTGTCGCTTCGAAGCATCTCGATGGAGGATTTCAGGCTGTTGAAAGTCGCGACCACCGTGCTTTCGTCGATCTCTTCGCCGCGCTTTTGTGCGGATCGGCAGCAGATCAGATAAATCAGCAGCACTTTGATGCGCCGGCATACGGTGCCTTCGTGCCAGGCGCGCTGCGCCATCGGCGCTTCGGGCGGATTGGCCTCCAGGAAATCTGAAATGATCTCGCCGGATCGCTTGAGGATAGACGCCGGATCCTCCTTCTTCCGTTCCAAAAGTCCTTTGAAGATGTCCGCGTCGCGAAGCCGAGATTCGCTTGTCAGCGCAAAATACAACGCAAGTACGGGGCCGAGAAAATCCAGCCCAAGGAAATAGGACTGCCAACTCCTGTTCGGGCCGGGCATCGACCAGTCCACTGGTTCTCCGATCTGGACGCGCCCCCAGTTCGGATAGGACGGAAACGACGCATGGCCATCAAGAAAATCGGAGACATTGCCCTCGTCCGGCGCGAATCTGATCGTCCGTGGCGGGTCGGTACCGTTCCAGCGAATCCTGGACAGGATCGCATCGGCGGACATCCCGCCGCCTTCATGGGCATCATCGGCGTGCTCGTCGAGCGATCGCCGGACCTCGAACCGGTCCAGGAACTTCGCGACCGTGCGCGCGATGGCTTGATAGCCGCGCCGGTTCAACGCGCCCGTTCCGGTCAGAAGCCGCTCCGGATCCCAACGCATGAACTTCGACATCAGCGGCACGAGATAGCCGCCATGGTCGTGCGCCAACTGAGCGATCAGTTTGTTGCGGGCGGCGACTTGCTGCGCGCGCGTGCCCAAGGTTTCGCTGCTGACAAGCTCCAGGAAAACTTTGGTCGGCGCGGCGTCGTCGCGAATGGCGGCCGATTGCCGCGCAACAAAATCCGGGGATGCAACGTCGGATTCCAGAAAGGCGTACACAAGTGCGTCCGCGTCAGACCGGGGCGAAACGACAGGGCCGCCTTGGGCCAAAGCGAAGCCTTTGGAAAGCGCTTTGGTCAACTCGCTCGCGTAGGTCTCATCGGCGCAAACGATGCCGACGCGGAGAGGCGCAGTCTTCGCCGTTTTGCCGGTTGTAACAGTCATGAAAGGCAACGAAACGGTTTTTCCGGATTTACACAAGGCGCTTTAGCTGGCGGCCGGACTAGGCTACTCGTGTCAGCCGTGGGTTTAGCGGTCCGCCCGTGCAGGCAAGGCAGATTTTCCGATCACTTCGAGCGCACTGGCTGCGCTATCGCGCTCTGACGAAAGCAAAGCGCACACCTGAAAGTGAGCCGGACGAGCCTATTGCGAATCCGCCCGCCGACGGGCTCATGCCGCTCGCGCGCATGAAGCTGAAAGCCATGGCCGACGTCATGGGCTGTTCAGAGGCGGAGGCTTCGCTTCGAATATTGGAGCGGACTTTGGCGGTCTTGCCAGACCGCGCACTTCGCGCCTATCTCCTACCGTCCCTGCCCATCGAACACTGCGAGCGTATCAGCGAAGAGTTGGTGCGCATCGCGCTTGGCGACGGCCGCGTTTTCACTGGCCACCGCTCCAACCAGAAAGAGTTTTTTCTGTATCAGGTTCTTTCTCAACACCTTCCTGCGGCGGTCGATGGCGATGCTTATAAGCTCGCGCTGGATATCGAGCGCCGCTACTACGGCATTCCCTTCCCCTGGTACATTCCGCGCGGCGGGATTTACGTCGAAGGCGGTTGCTTCACGGGGCTCAAGGCCATTCGCTGGGCCGATCTCGGCAAACCCAGGAAAATTCTGGCGGTGGAAATCGGCGCGGCGAACTTCAACGTGCTTTGCACCAACATCGCCGACAACAAATTGGAGAGCATCATTACGCCCGTTCACGCCGGCCTTTGGAGCAGCAGCGGCAACGGCGTTCAAAAGCACGATTTTTCGACGCGCCGGTTTCTGGAGACGACCGACGACTGGAAAGAGCAGATGCGCCATGAGGAACAGGTACGCTTGCTCGCGGTGAACGATCTGCTCGATGAAAATGCCATCGATGTGGCCGACTACATCAACGTCCAGGTCAATGGTGCGGAAATCGCGGTTCTGGAGGGCGCGCTGGGCGTGCTGGACAGGATCAAGGTCATCGATATTGCGGCCTACTACGCCAAAGATGGCGTGAAAAATATCGACGTTGTCACACGAATGCTGACCGGGGCCGGGTGCACCATTCTGCAGCGCAGCGAACTGGGTCGGATCGCGGCGGTGACCCCGAGGTTTGCCGAGGAGATTCTGGCTCTCAAGCCGCAAAAACGTGCGAACAGCGATCCCAGCCGCCGAAGGAAGGAGTCCTAGTCGGCTGGCAAGATATTGTTTTTATATAGTTTTCCATGTTCTCTGGAATTTCTCTATCGGGCACTCTTGTATATTACGAACTCCATGCTAGATGTGAGTGCGTAATAGTAGGGAGGCGGGAGTAGCGCGGCGTGGCACAAGAATCCGATTACACGCGCAAATTCCGTAAGGAACTCATGGCCGGGCTTTCATCGCTCGTCCTGCTGGCCGTGCTCGCACGTGCCGGACGGGAAATGTACGGATACGAAATCGCCAAGGCGGTTAAGGCCGAGGGCGAAGGCGGGTTGATCTTCAAGCAGGGCGCTATCTATCCGGTCCTGCGGTCGCTTCATGCGACCGGCCTTCTCGAAAGCCGTGTCGAGGCGTCGGCCTTCGGCCCTCCCCGCCGCTACTACAACATCACCGACGATGGACGCCGCGCGCTGGCCGAATGGCAGTACGCGTGGCGGGACATGCGTGAATTTGTCGACGACGCTCTGAAAGCCGGAAGCACCGGCGGAGGATCGGGCAATGAATCCAGACCGTCCGCCTGAAACAGTCCGGGCCTATCTGGCCGATCTCAGGCACGCGCTTAAAGGCGCGCCCGCGGGACTGATTTCGGACGCGCTCGCCGATACCGAAGATCATCTCAACAACGAGATTGCACACAATCCGGACGTTCCGGAATCCCAAATCCTGGCGTCCGTGATCGAAACCTACGGCACGCCGCAAGAAATCGCAGAGGAGTACAGAGACATGGAAGCCACGATTGGCGGACCTTTCCCCAAATCCGAAGACGCGCCCGAGCGCCGCTTCGGTTTCTTCAATGTTGTATCCGATCCGCGCACCTATGGCGCGCTGCTTTACATGCTGTTGTCGCTCGTGACCGGTATCTTCTACTTCGTCTGGACGGTAACGGGCATTTCGCTGACGATCGGTTTTGCCATCCTTATCATCGGCATCCCGTTCGCGCTGCTGTTCATGGGATCCATCCGCGTCCTCAGCCACATCGAGGGCCGCGTGGTGGAAGGGTTGCTCGGCGTCCGCATGCCGCGACGCCTGCCACCCGCGACGCAAGCGGATGAGACTCTCTGGACCCGCATCAGAGACGGCCTCAGCGACAGCCGCACGTGGTCGTCGATGTTCTACTTCCTCCTGATGCTGCCGCTCGGCATCGCGTATTTCGTGACCGCGATCGTGGGCTTGTCGGTTTCTCTCGGCGTCACGGCGGGCTGCTTCTATTCGCTGCTGACGAACGACGCGAGCCACATCCACGTCGACGACGTGCCGTGGCTCGAACATCTGCTGCACACCGCACCCGGATTGATCCTGTTCGCTTTCCTCGGCGTGCTGATGTTCTTCGTCGTCCTTCACATCGCACGTGCCATCGGCTGGCTGCATGGCCGCATCGCCGAAGTGCTTCTGGTTCGCTTGTAATCCCTTCATGGCCGGGCTTGATCCGGCCAACCACCCCGCGCCGCGGATCGTTCGATTCGCGGCGCTATTTTTTTGAGCGGAACTTCGAGGAACCCGGGATTTCCCGGACAATCCCGCGCATCTTCCCATCAGCATTAATACGGAGGTAAGGGTTGACGCGTCTAATAGCCTTTGCGCTATAAGGGCTTACTGCCGGTTCGCCGGACGCATGACTATGGGCTGGGGCCGGGAATTGGCTCTGTGAAACTCAGGAGCCGATGTGCAGCGACGCAGCCAGTTTACTTTGACGTCCGCTTTGACCGATTGGCGTGCGACCGCACGTTCCGCCGCCGTGTCGCTTTCGTCGACGGAAGGCCGCTGGGCGCTTCTGACGACATCGCTCACCGGCATGATCGCGGGCTCGATTGCCTGGATGGCTGTTGGCACGATGCCGCCGATGCACGCGCGGGGTTTCGGCGTGGGCCATCAGACGAATTTCCTGCCCTATCAGCTGTTTCAGAAGCTCGCGTCGTCCACCAACGATGCCTCGCTCGGTCCGTTCGGCGCGGCGCTTTCGCAGAAGCCG
>CAZCJI010000035.1:0-14257 GCA_964498625.1 uncultured Rhizobium sp. | reverse complement strand
TCGAACAGGTTTGAATAGCGGTGCTGGTTCGCTTGCTTTCGTTCGGACCAAGGGTCTCGGCCCTTGCCGGCGATGTTAAGGATTTCGCGTGCCTGTTCTCTCGCTTCCGCAATACCAATGGCGGGATAATGCCCAAGGGTGATGCGCCGCTGCTTTCCTTTCTTTGGGCTGCCGCGCTTGCCCACCTGCTTGCTCTGGGGTCGCAGATAGACGCAAAACGATTTCACGTTCGCGGTCACCCGCAACTGCAAGCCGCGCACATCTTCGTCGTGGATTACCATGCGCGATCCCGGCCCGCTTTCCGCGCGGCTGGCGTTGTAGCGCAGCCGCTCAATGCCGACGTCGGTTAGGCTTTTCACCCTGCTTGGATCACGCTTTGGCATCACACCCTCATTCGCTAAAGGCTGCTGGGGTTGCTGTGGGGTTGCAGGAAGGCCCGTAAACCCACGAAACCGCATGGCACCAAGTGTGCCCCTAAGCCCTTGTTCACAAAAGAGGATGTTGCGCCAATGGTTTACGGCATGGCACTTGGCGGTCTAAAGGGGTATGCCCTTCACACGGGAGGGGTCACAGGTTCAATCCCTGTCGCGCCCACCATCAGGCCGCAAAACCTCAAAAGCTTTTTGTGGCGCATTTGTTCTTTGGGCGAACGAAGCGGAGGGATCGCACAGACCGATTCCGCTGAGGGAGTGGGTCAAGGACGTGCGCGGCTCAGTGCGTCAGCAGAGCAGCGAAAGACGTGAACACGTTGGAAATCGCATCGGCGAGCGCCGTGCAGTACGCGCCACCGAAACCGCCCAAGAGCAGGCCAAAGGAGAACTTCATGATCGAAGCATAGCGCGGACCGGTTAATGAGTAATCAAAGGCTAGATGCCGGTCGGACCGCACCAACCAGGAAGGTAATCGGCGTCACTGCTCTTCGCGAATAGCAGCGCTTCTTCGAGCGCATGTGAAAAGCTCTTTTCGATACTCTTGCGCCTGATGCGGTGGCGTAGAAAGTCGGCCCAGAGGAATTCGCTGAACGGCGTCGTCTCCTTGGAGAAACCGCCGACCCGGCGAAGCTCCCCCGCTAGCGATCGAAAAGGATCATCGACGAGACTGCGTACCGATTTCGGCAAATCCTTGTAGGTGCGCCTTTGCCCCTTGTCGTCAAATGGATGCAGCCAACCGCGTGTGTCCATCGTGAACCAGAAAGACTGCGTATTCAGTTTCGTCAAATCGGCAACGACGCTAACGAGCATTTTCTTCACGCCCTCCTGATGCAAGGCAAGGGCGAGATGGTGATGATCTATGATATAGTGACGGCTCTTTGGTCCGAGGACCACCGGGACCATGTGCGCACCGAGATATGCACTTTCCTTTTTGCTGCCTTTTTCCTTCCACCTTTTTCTGCGTTCCGCCACCTCCCGCATGCCCACAGTGATCTGGGTGGGGAGAAGATCGGAAATGGAGACGGGTTTGAGAACCGGCTCGATCCTGTTCATGGCAGTTCTTCCTATTCGCATTTTCCTGGCGCAGAATTGAGCCAATACCGCAACACCGGCAAGATCCAATCTAAGCTTGGAAAAGGACCATATGCGACCGGGCTTTCCCAGAGCATCCGAGCTCAAGCGCTGGCCGTTGTTTCGCGGGTTCGCCGGCTGGCGCATGCATGATCTTGGTTCAGATCTCACCGCCGGAATAACGCTGGCTGCTATCGCTATCCCCGAGCAAATGGCAACCGCGCGCCTGGGTGGGTTTGCCCCCACCACAGGCCTGATGACGTTTATCTGTGGCAGCATTGCCTTTGCCCTGTTCGGATCAAGTCGCGTGCTGTCGGTGGGCGCCGATTCAACAATTACACCGATCTTCGCAGGTAGTCTGGCGCTTCTTGCCGCCAGTGGATCGCCCCACTATCTCGGAATCGCATCACTGTTGGCTTTGATGTCGGGCATGGTTCTGTTGACGGCCGGCATTTTTCGCATGGGCTGGATCGCCAACCTGCTGTCAATTCCGGTGATGACCGGCTTCTTGGCCGGTATTGCAATTCACATCATCGCCTCTCAATTGCCTGCGTTGCTTGGGCTGGCCTCGCCAGGCGGCGACCTGCCACACAGGCTTGCAGAGTTGGCCGCCATGATCGGCCAGACAAACGTTTTCTCTCTTACTCTGGGTATAGGCGTATTCGCGATTACCCTACTCGCTGAACGCCTGAGCGGCCGGATCCCGGGCGCACTTCTCGCCGTCGTCGGTGCGACCGCTGTTTCGGTGGTATACAGCCTTGAATCGCACGGTGTCGAAGTGATCGGCCAGGTGGCGACGCAATTGCCATCCCTAACGATCGGCGATTTCAAAGCGCCTGACGCCATTCGCCTTATCCCGCTCGCTCTCATCATAGCGATCGTCTCAATGGTGCAGACCGCGGCCACAACGCGAGCTTTCGTGCGTGATGGCGACACGCCGGACGTCAACGGCGATTTCGTCGGTGTGGGCGCGAGCGATGTCTTATGCGGGCTGCTCGGCGGTTTTGCCGTCAACGCGAGCCCCCCTCGAAGCGGCGCGGTGGCGGAAACCGGCGGGAGATCCCAGCTCGCAGGTCTTCTGGCCGCCGCGGGAATAGCCGCACTTCTGCTATTCGGCGCAAATCTTCTCGCGCACATCCCCGTTGCGGCGCTCGCGGGAGTCCTTTTGTTCGTTGCTCTGCGTATCGTCCGCGTCCAGGTCATGGGCCGGGTATGGACTCAAGCGCGCGGCGAATTCCTTTTGATTGCTGCAACCACCACAGCCATTGCGCTTCTTCCAATTCAGACCGGTGTGGGTGTGGGGATCGCTCTGTCGTTGTTGCACGGCATCTGGGCGATGACCCGGGCTCGCCCGATTGAGCTGGAACGCATACCGGGAACGACGGTGTGGTGGCCGGAAAGTGCCAGTTTGAAAGGAGAAAAACTCGAGAACGTTATGGTGCTCGCGTTCCAAGCCCCCCTCGCCTTTATGAATGCAAACATCTTTGAACGCGATATCATCGCTGAGATCGACGGCCGGACTGCACTCCAACTCGTTGTGTTGGAGGCCAGCAGCATTGTGGAGGTCGATTTCACTGCTGCCCAGAGCATTGCAAGGATTCTCCTGTACTGCCGCGCGCGCAACATAAAATTCCTGGTGGCACGGCTGGAGTCAATGCGCGCACTAGCCGCGTTCGAAAAGTTCGGCTTATCGACGCTTCTCGGGGACGGTTGCGTTTTCCACAGCGTGCAGGATGCGATTTTTGCGTTCCATGCGACGAAAGAGGCATGAACTCCACAAACCGAGTGCTGTCGCCAATAGCGCTGAACCCTGCGTTCTTGCCCCACTGCAAGGCGCAGGCATCAGACGGCAGAAGCATAACTCGTCCTTATACGGAGCATTATGCTGCTGGTTTTGCGACGCGTGGCCCTGCCCTCGCAAAATTTTTTCTTGACATTTTTGTGAAAGAGCCCAAATGGGAACCCAGAGTACATCGCCTTGGGCGACGACGGCTCCTACCTCGATGCGGCACTAAGGAATGCCGCCAGGGAGAACCAAGATGTATGGACCTTTCGTGCGCGATAAATTTCCGGCTCGCGACCACCTTCCCTCGATCCTCGACATTGAAGCTGGCCATCAAGAAAGACACGGTCACCCGCTTCTGTGGTTGCTGACGACAGTGGTCGTCTGCTCCGCAATCGCCAGCTGGTATTTCGGCATTCTGCCGCACTGATCCTGCGATAGCGCAAGCGAACCTGAAGCCCGCCGGACAAGCGGCGGGCTTCAGACTTTTGAATAGGCGAGTTTTGCCGTGTGCTGTCCAACTCCGCGCCCAGCATAAGCACCAGCGGGCTTGGCTTTGTCTCTGCGAAATCGCTTGTAAATGGAACGATTTGGTACGCCGGGACATTAACTTTTCGGCAAAAGACAGCAGTTCATCTGCGGTTCAGGATCAGGACTCTTAACTGCCACCCGACGATCTCGCCCCCGACAGGAGCAATGACATGAAAAAGGCAATTCTATTTTCGGCCCTGCTGGCCGGGACCGCGATGGTCTCGACCGCACCGGCCACAGCGGAGACACGCTTCCATCATGTGATCGCGCATCACTTCGCGCATCCGCATTTCGCACTGCGTCACGACTTCCACCATTTCACGCCGGCCGAGCACCGCTTTTGGGTTGGTGGGCGCTGGCGTCATACATGGTGGCATGGCCGCTACGGCTGGTGGTGGAATGTCGGCGGCTTGTGGTACTTCTATGACGCGCCCGTTTATCCCTATCCGGGCTACGTCTCTGAGACGTACTACGACGATCCGAGCTACTACGATGACGACGATCAGGGTGGCTACGACGACCAGGGCGGTCCCGGCGGACCCGGACCCGGCGATCAGGGCGGCTATGACGACCAAGGCGGTCCGGGTGGACCTGGCGGCGGCTATGGCGGCCCGAGCGGTGGCTACGGTGGCCCCAGCGGCGGCTACGGCGGTGGCACTTGGTACCACTGCAGCAACCCGGAAGGTTATTATCCGTACGTGAAGACCTGCCGCAATTGGCAGCAGGTTCCTGCGCAGCCGGGCGACATGGGTCCTGGACCGGGCGGCGGACCGAATGACGAGCCCCCTCCTCCGGGACGGTAACTAGTCCAAAGTTTTGGAGCGACCGCTGGCAATCCAGTCCAGCGTGTCGCTCCAGACTTTTTGGGCGTCCAGATCGCGCAGCAGCATGTGATAGCCGTGCTCGTAGCGGTGGACGACAGCCTGATTTCCCAAGGCCTCGATCGCCTGTTCCGTGGGCTCTTTTGGAATGATCTGATCGTTGGCGCCATAGAGAAATAGAATTGGCGTTTTGGTCGTCAGATGCCCCGGCGCCTGGCGCGCCTCGTCCATCAGATTGACCAAGCCATAGATCGAATCCGCGCGCGTCTCCTGCTGGAACAGCGGATCATGCGCGAGCTTGCGCAGCATCTCGATATTGTCGGACGGCCAGATGTTCAGCCCCCGTCCGGTGAATGTCATCCAGGGCGCGGTGTGGGCCACCGTCCACAGCGCCGCGCGATAGGACCACGGCATATCCTCCCGCGACCAAACGGCTGGCGCGACAAGGATCGCGCCATCCACATGCGGCGGCGTGCTGCTGGCAAGCGACGTAAGCACGACAGCGCCGCCCATGCTTTCGCCGAGCGCATAAACGGGCACGTTCGGATATTTGGCGCGCGTGGCGTCGATGAAATCGTTCAGATCGCCGCGCATCGCATCGGCGCCGCCCCATAGACCGGCATTCGGCGACTTTCCAAACCCACGCTGATCATAGGCATAGGTCGTGACGCTGTTCTGCGCCCACCACGTTGCGGGCATATCAAACGCTTCGGAATAGTCGCTCATGCCGTGCAACGCGACGATCACCGCAATCGGCGACGGCGCATCCCAGTGGCGCAGCGGCAGATGCAAGCCATCGCGCGTGAGAAATGAATCCTGCTCAATCGTTGGCTTCTGATTTTCGATACCCTGCTCCGCGACACGCGGCGCACAGGCAGCAAGGATGCTCAGGACGCCAAAACACGCCGCACGCGCCGTCTGAGATAGGGCAGCAGTTCTGTTTCGAACCATGGATTTTTCTTGAGCCAGCCGGTGTTGCGCCACGAAGGATGCGGCAGGGCAATATAGCGCGGCGCGTAGTCCCGCCAAGCCTTCACAGTCTCGGTCATGTTCGCCTTGCGCTTGTCGCCAAGATGCCAGGCCTGCGAATAGCCGCCGACCAGCAGCGTTGCCTCAAACGCGGGTCTCGCCGCCAGCAGGCGTGCGCGCCAATGCGCAGCGCAGGCCTTCGGCGGAGGTCTGTCGCCACCGAAGGCATCGTAGCCCGGAAAGCAGAACGCCATCGCGGCCAACGCGATCTTCGTGCCGTCGTAGAAAGTCTCGCGGTCCACGCCCATCCAATCGCGCAGACGGTCGCCACTGGCGTCGTTGAACGATAGGCCGGTCTGATGCACACGAAGGCCCGGCGCCTGGCTCGCGATCAGGAGTTTCGCTTTCTTCGTCACATGAAGGACAGGACGCGGCTCGAGTATCTGTTCGCAGATACGGCAGGCACGGATTTGCACGAGAAGTTTGTTGAGGTCTTCCGCCAATCAGTCGCCCTTCAGCAGATTTCGCGCGATGACGAGCTGTTGTACCTGGCTCGTGCCTTCATAGATCCGGAAAATGCGGACGTCGCGATAGAAACGCTCGATACCGTAGTCCGCGACATAGCCGGCGCCGCCGAAAATCTGCACCGCGCGATCCGCGACGCGACCGACCATCTCTGACGCGAAATATTTCGCGCAAGCGGATTCCATCGTGACGGTCTGACCGGCATCGCGCTTGCGCGCCGCATCGAGCACCATCGACTTGGCCGCGTACATTTCCGTCTGTGAATCCGCGAGCATCGCCTGTATGAGCTGGAAGTCGCCGATGCGGCTTCCGAACTGTTCGCGTTCGCGCGCATAATTCACGGCCTCGCCGATCAGACGCTCCGCCACACCGACGCAGACACCGGAGATATGCAGCCGCCCGCGGTCAAGTACCTGCATCGCGACTTTGAACCCCTCGCCTTCCGCGCCGAGACGCAGATGTGCGGGCACGCGCGCATTCTCGAACACAACGTCTGAGATATGCGCGCCCTGCTGGCCCATTTTCTTCTCAGGCTTGCCGACATGGATGCCCGGCGTATCCGCCGGAACGATGAACGCCGAGATGCCACTGGCGCCTTTCTTCGACGGATCGCTGCGCGCCATCAGGGTGAACATACCGGCGCGGTTCGCATTGGTGATGAAACGCTTGGTACCGTTCACGACATAGTGGTCGCCATCGCGGATCGCGGTGGTCTTAAGTGACGCCGCGTCCGATCCTGCGCCCGGCTCCGTCAGACAGAAGCTGGCCACGGTTTCGCCGCTCGCGAGTTTCGGAAGCCATTCGCGCTTCTGCGCGTCGGTGCCGAACATCACCACGCCCTGGCTGCCGATACCGACATTGGTGCCGATGACGGAGCGGAACGCCGGCGAGGTGTGGCCGAGTTCCATCGCCACCAGCACCTCTTCCTCCATCGAGAGGCCGAGGCCGCCGAATTCCTCTGGAATGGAAAGGCCAAACAGCCCGAGCTCGCGCATCTGCGCGATCACGGCATCGGGCACGCGATCGTCCTCAGAGACTTTGGCCTCGATAGGGACGCACGCGTCGCGCACGAAGCGGCGCACCGTATCGATCAACTGCTCTCGTGTTTCGAGGTCGAGCGCCACATGCGCCTCCGTGGATATCCGGAGGCCAGATTAGCGCATTCCTGCCGATTGCAAGTCAGCCGATGTGAAAGCCGCCACGGCCGACATAGATGCCCGCGACGACGATATGGTCGACGACGGCATCGTTCTCGCCCAGCGGCAGATAAATGACCTCGTGGAAGGAATATTTTGTCTCCGGCATGTCGCGGCCGATCCAGCCGCGATAGGCGACCGGCTGGCGGCCCATGCGGACGCCTTCGTAAAACAGCTTGAGGCCATCCGCGAATCTTGGATGCTGGAGCGCCATGTCGCTCAGCATCAGGTTCGAGTAGTTCTCGCCATAGGCCTGCACGTGCACATCGCCCATGACGCGGAACTGATAGTCCGTCCCGCCATCGATCACGCGAAGCAGGCTGATGTGGCGCAGCAACCGTTTGAGATTGACCGGCCTGAAATCGTTGCGCGACGGAAAGGCGCGATAGCCCCGCAGCCCGTTCCAGTGATCCGCGATCTGCCGCAACGTAAGACTTTCGACGTGATCGAGCGGGATGACGCGGCCAGAGGAAAATTCCGGGATCGTGAGTTCGTCGTCCGGCGGCTTCGGCGCGTATATCGTCGCTTGGCTCATAAGATCAGTTTCACCCAAAATAAGTAGGGAATCGGTAAACATTCTGGCCAGTCGCGGGCGCTGTGGCATAGTCGTGGCCATGCTGCTCTCCGTTCTCGATCAATCCCCTATTCGCAAAGGGGGCACGCCGGCCGACGCCGTGACCGAGACCATCGCTTTGGCAAAAGCGTGTGAGGCGCTTGGCTACCATCGCTACTGGCTGGCCGAGCACCACAACAGCAATTCCTTCGCCGGATCGGCTCCGGAAATTCTGATCGGCCGCGTGGCGTCGGAGACGAAATCGATCCGCGTCGGTTCCGGCGGGGTGATGCTGACGCACTATTCGCCGCTCAAGGTCGCTGAACAGTTCCGCATGCTGGAGGTGCTCAATCCCGGCCGCATCGATCTGGGTCTCGGCCGCGCGCCCGGCACGGATCAGATGACGGCACGTGCGTTGCAGGCTGGCCCACAGGGCTGGGACATCGACGCCTTTCCAAGCCAGGTTTTTCTGCTGCGGCAGTTCCTCGATGACGCCGCCGGCCGGACGCCGTTCCCTGCGGACCACCCTTATCGCTCCATCCACGCGATGCCGCGCGGCGACGTTTCGGCTGGACCGGAACTGTGGATGCTGGGTTCGGGGATGCATGGCGCCATCTATGCCGGCGAACTCGGCCTGCCGTTCAGCCACGCTTACTTCATCAATCCCGAAGGCAGTGAGGACGCGGTCGCCGCCTACCGCGAACGCTTCAAGCCAAGTGCTGCGTGTCCGCGCCCACGTGTGTCGATGGGTGTGGCTGCGCTCGCGGCCGAAACGGAGGAAGAAGCCAGCGCGCTTGCGACATCGCGCAATCTGTGGGTCGTGCGGCTGCTGACAGGACAGCCTATTCCTTTTCCATCGCCCGAAGAGGTGAAGGACTATCCCTTCACCGATCAGGAGCTGGCGCTGCTGCGTACGGTTCAGCGCCGTTCCATCATCGGCACACCGGAACAGGTGCGCACGGGCTTGCTGCAACTGGCTGAAACTCATGACGCGGAGGAACTTGTCGTCGTGACGATCACCTACGACTTTGCGTCGCGCCTGAAATCCTACGAGCTGCTTGCCAAGGCTTTCGCCCTCACGCCAGTAACCTGATCAGTCCAAGCATAAACACATATTCAATGACGCTGCTGGTGTTGTGGCCGATAATCGGACCGATCACGCTTTTCGATTTTTCCAGCCAATAGGCATAGAGAACGCCGAGAAGAAACTGGCAGACGAATTGCCCAACTGCGACAAGCAAGGGCGCGGCGAGAAAACCCGCAGCCCAAAAGGCATAGATGATCGCCGCCACGACGCCGGCCGCGTTCATGGTGTAGCGGCCCAGGCGCCAGCTGCCAGGCATGGTCACGGCGAGATAGGTCACGATCAGCGCGCGGAATGGAATTTCTTCCGTCGGGCCGACATAGAGGCCGTTATACACCGCCCATCCGGCGACATTGTGCATCATCGATGGATCGAGTTTCGGCGCGGTGTGTGCGAGAAGCCCCGGCGCCGCATCGACCAGTGTCAACAGCACGCCGAAGATGATGCCCCAGAGAACCGCGACCGCGACGTAGCTGCGTTCGCTCTGGAGATCCAGGCCATAGTCCGCCGGTAAAAACCGTCGCGCGATTAAAATGGACCCCCACCCAAGAAGCAGCAGGACCGTATGCTGTGCGGTGAGCCATCCCAGCTTGTTGGCGAACCCCGGCACAAGGTGCGAATAATGCCGCGACGTATCGACGACCTCCTGCGCGATATACGGCAGGCCGAACATCAGCATCACAGCGACCAGAATGGGCACCGGCCGGAAATGAAAAGGCGTGTTCACGTTGCTCATCGAGCCCCCGCTCGGATGTTACAAGCATACGCCTCGGCGCGGGACATTCAAACGACCGGAAGAAGGCCGATCATCGCGCCCGTCAGACCGCTCGCCATGGTTCCCGACACGATGGCGCGCATGGCGAGCGGCACGATCTCGTCGCGGCGCTCCGGGATCAGGGTGCCCAGCCCCGCGATCATGATGCCGACAGACCCAAGATTCGCGAAACCGCACATGGCGTAGACCATGATGAGCGTTGCGCGGGGATCAAGTATGCCTTTTGGCAGAGCCGCGAGATGAAGATAAGCGACGAGTTCGTTGAGGATCGTCTTGATGCCCATCAGGCTTCCAGCCGTCGCCGCCTCGCCCCACGGGATGCCGAACAGCCACACCACCGGCGCGAACAGCCACCCGAAGATGTGCTCCAGCGACAACGGCTCGCCCGATACCCAGGGCAAATTCCGTAAGATCGTGTCGGCGAGCGCGATCAGCGCCACCATCACGATGAGCATCGCCATGATCTGAAGATAGATTTTGAGACCGACCTCGGTGCCATGCGCCACGGCGTCCATGCTGGAGCGGTATTTGAGATCGCTTTCGCGATCGGTCGCGACGCCGGCCTCGCCGGGCACCATGATGCGCGCGATCAGGATCGCGGCGGGCAACGACATCATCGACGCGATAAGGATATGGCCGAGCGCGCCCGGCACGGCGTCTTTCAGGATGCTGGCATAGAGAAAGAACACTGTGCCCGCGACGGTCGCGAGACCGACGCTCATGAGCGTGAAAAGTTCGCTGCGCGTCAGGCGCGAGAGATAGGGCCGGATCAGAAGCGGCGCCTCGACCATGCCCATGAAGATCGTTGCCGCCGAACCGAGCCCGACAGCGCCGCCGATGCCCAGCAGCTTGCGCAATACAAACGCGAAGGTATTCACGATCACAGGCAAGATGCGCCAATGCCAGAGAAGCGCCGACAGCGCCGAAATCACGATCACGAGCGGCAAAATCTGGAAGGCAAAGCTCACCATGCCCTGCGGATTGGTCACTGCGAACGGCGGCGTGCCGCCTCCGACCAGACCGAACACAAACGACGTGCCTGCCCTGGTCGCGCTTGTCAGCGCATCGACAGCGCCGTTCAGTGCCAGCAATCCATCGCGCGCAACCGGAACCTTCAAAAGCAGCATCGCCAACGCTGCCTGCAGCGCGAGACCCGCGACGACCGTCCGCAAGGGAAACGCGCGCCGGTCTTCGGACAAAAGCCACGCCAGCGCGATGATGACGCAAATACCGAATGCCGATTGAAGATGCAGCATCAATATTTGTAGGTCTTCAGATAGGTAACAAGACTGGGCGTGTCCTTGGTTCCAATATCATGAATGCGCCAGCCGCCTTTGGTCCAAACAAGCAAAAAATGGATTTTCTCACTTGAACCTGCGTTTGTGAGTGCGAGGTCGGCAGAGGCAGCATTTTTGCCTTGCATTGTCACATGCAGCGACGTGATTTTCAGCCCATCCCAATCCTGGCAATCGCAGACCGGATCGGCATCGATCGCACCGACCTCGCCTTTCGACATATCCCGGTCATGCCTGAGCAACGACATCATTCCGGGATCGGCGACAGTCTTCGCGTCGGGATAAACAAACGGAGTCGGCTTACCGTTTGGTGTATATTTCGCATAAAGGCCACGCAGGAATTGCTCCGCCGATGCTGGCGAAGCTGACGGCGCCACGGCATAAGCCGAAGACACCACGCAGAAGCAAAGCGCCAAAGACAGAATCTTCATGCAAATCCCCGAGCCAAACAGCCCGATAGTGATAGCATCGACAGCATTGTCCCGGAAGACAAGCCGTTGACGAACATCCGTGTGCTCCTGTTCCTGCTGCTGGGGATGACATCCATCCCGGCTCAAGCGCAGACGGACGGCGGCAGTTCCATGCCCGGCATGGACATGTCTTCGATGCCGGGCATGACGATGGACACGATGTCCACCGGCATTCTGGGCTCTTATCCGATGTCGCGCGACGCGTCAGGGACGAGCTGGCAACCGGACGCCGCGGAGCACGGCGGGCTTCACGCAATGACCGGTGACTGGATACTCATGGCGCATCTGATGCTTACCGGAGTGTACGATACCCAGAGCGGACCGCGCGGCGGCGACAAGACCTTTTTCGAAGGAATGGCGATGGGCCTGGCGCGGCGCGATTTCGGCGACAGCGATACGCTGAGCTTCCGCGCGATGCTGAGCCCTGACCCGTTCATGGGACCCAGTGGCTATCCGCTTCTGCTTGCCACCGGAGAGACCGCGAACGGCACAACCCCACTGATCGATCGCCAGCATCCGCACGATCTGGTGATGGAGTTGTCGTGAACCTATGCGCGGCACTTTACAAGGGATGACAGCGCCTTCCTTTATCTCGGCTATCCCGGCGAACCGGCCCTCGGCCCGACCGCCTTCATGCATCGCGCCTCGGCAATGGATATTCCCGAGGCGCCGATCACCCATCACTGGCTGGACTCCACGCATGTCACCTTTGGGGTGCTGACAGCCGGATTTGTGCATGACGATGTGAAGCTGGAAATCTCACAATTTACTGGCCGCGAACCGGACCAGGAGCGGTTCGACTTTGATCCCATCAAGCTGGATTCGACCGCGATGCGCGCGAGTTGGAATCCGGATGAGCATTGGTCGCTGCAGACCTCGTGGGGATTTCTCAAAAGCCCCGAGCAGCTCGCCCCATCGATCAACGAGACCCGATGGACCGCAAGCGCGACCTATGTGACGCCGCTCGCCGAAGGCTCATCGGTCGCAGCCACGCTGGCTTGGGGGTTGAAACAGCTCGGCGACGGCACCCACCTCAACGGGGTGCTGCTCGAAGGCGAATACAAGCCCGACTCGCTTTGGACGATCTTCTCGCGCGTGGAGTGGGAAGAGAACAACGAGCTAGCCGCGAACGGCGCTATCGAGCGCGTCGGCAAGCTATCGCTGGGCGCCATCCATGACTGGCGCGTCGCGGGACATTGGAAGATCGGGCTCGGCGCCTCCTATGATTTCGCTTTCGTGCCCTCGTCCCTAAGTCCCGACTATGGCGGCGACCCACACGGCGCAATGGTGTTCACGCGCCTTATTCTCGATTGACGCTCCGCATTGAACGCGACGCCGGTTCCTGATGGAATAGGTTTCGGGATCGGGGGACGATAGCATGTCGGCAGAAGCAACCATGGATGCTGCGCCAAAACGGCCGGCACCGTTCGCGCCATATCACAAGTGGGACCGCAATTTCTTTCTTCTACTCGTGATGCTGATCTGGGTAGGCATCCTGATGGGGTTCGGGCCGGAAATCGTCGATCACGTCACAAAAAATGAGCCCGCCTATCCGCTGATCGTCCATTTCCATGCCGTTGCGTTTGTTGGCTGGATGTTTTTGCTGACAACACAGATCCTGCTCGTCCGGCAGCGGCGATACGATCTTCACAAGCAGCTCGGCGTCGCGGCGATGGCGCTGGCTGCCGCTATGATCGTTCTCGGCCCGGCCACGGCCATCGTCGTTCAGCGCGCGCAATTTGGGACGCCGGACAGCGATCCCGCGTTTTTTGCGATCCAGTTCTTTGACATCGCCGCGTTCGCCATACTGGTGACCGCGGCTTTCCTCCGGCGCGGCAATTCGGCTGCGCATAAGCGGTTGATGCTTTTGGCGACGCTCGAGATCAGCGATGCCGGTTTTGCGCGCTGGTTGGGCGGTCCGCTCCATCACATCTTTGGCGACAGCTTTTGGCCATACATGCCAAACTTCTATTTCGCCAATGATCTTCTGATTATGGGGCTCGGCGCTTACGACCTGATTACACGGCGGCGTCTGCATCCTGCGTATGTGGCAGGCGCCACGCTGATCGGCGCCAATCAGTTGCTCATCGGCTATCTATACACGGCGCCTTGGTGGAAAGATTTCGCGACCCATCTGATCGGGCACTGAGCGTGCGATAGTTGGATCAGCGATTCGGAGAAGGCATGGCGCCGTCACGACCGGCAGAGATCAAAGCGCTTTCGGGTGCGCGGGCGTTTCCGCCGCTGATCCTCGTGCTATATCATTTCTGCGAGGGCCACGGTTATCGCGGCGCGTTCTGGTTCGACGCCATCGTCGCCAAGGGCTATCTCTGGGTCGAGTTTTTTTTCGCGCTGTCGGGATTCATACTCATCCACGTCTATGGCGATCGAACGGCCGAGTTCTTGCGCGGCACAGCCGCCTATTTCACTTTCGTCAAGACACGGCTGGCGCGGCTTTATCCGCTGCATCTTTTCATGCTGTTTACGCTACTAGGCTTGGTGATCGCGCTGCGTGCGCTGGCGGCCCACGGCGGTTATGTCTCGATCTATGACCAACCTTACCATCCGCAAAATACGCTGGTCGGGTTCCTCGCGAGCCTGTTTCTGGTGCAGGCCTGGAACATCCTGCCCTATCTCACCTGGAACGGCGCATCGTGGTTTGTCAGCGTCGAATTCCTGCTATGCCTGCTGTTTCCAATTTATCTGTTCTTCTCACGCGGCAATATGTTCAGCGCGTTGCTGCTGATCGCGGC
>CAZCJI010000034.1:0-14372 GCA_964498625.1 uncultured Rhizobium sp. | reverse complement strand
TATCTCCTACGCCCCGACGATCCGAACAGCGCGTTTTCGCAATCGGCCCCGGGACAGCAGATCAAGAAAAATCCAAAGGCGGGCTTCCTGACCGTGTTTCACGGGACGTGGGGTTCGACCCAGATCGCCGATTTCGATGCTTCGCCGGTGATGCGCGACGCCTGGCAGCGCGAAATGGACGCGGCAAACGCGAATTACGCGCCGGGCAAGTTCACGACCTTCGTCGCCTATGAATGGACCAGCATGCCGAAGGGCCGATACAACCTGCACCGCAACGTGATCTTCAGCGGCGATCACGCGCCCTATCCCTTCACCTCCCGCGATTCCCAGCGTCCGGACGATCTCTGGGCCTATCTCGAAAAGGTCCGCGCCACGGGCGAAGACGTCATCGCCATTCCGCATAATGCCAATGCCAGCGGCGGACTGATGTTCGACTGGGTCAACAGCGACGGCAAACCGATCGACGAGAACTATGCGACGCGGCGCGTCACCAATGAGCCTTTGACCGAAATCTATCAGAACAAGGGCGGCTCCGAGACGATCCCGGTTCTGTCTTCCGCCGACGAGTTCTCGAACTTCGAAGTCATGGACAATCTCCTGCTCGGGTCGGTGAAGAGCGATCCGCACGGCTCTTATGTGCGCGAGGCGGAAGGGCGCGGCCTGGTTATCCAGGAGAAGGTCGGCGTCAATCCCTACAAGCTCGGCTTCGTCGGCGCGAGCGACTTTCATAACGGCTTGAGCACCTCGGCGGAGAATGCCTTCGCCGGATTTGTCTTTGGCGTCGATCCGAACACGACTGTGCCCGATGCTGCCGCTGCCACAAAGGTACTGACGCCGCAGCCTGCAATTCTGCTTGGCGACCCCGATGCGGCGGAAGCCTCGAACATCCCGACGCCGGTCATCCCGGATATACCGTTCAATCCCGGCAAGTTCACCGATCCCACGACCTTCGGCGGCGCGGGTCTGACCGGCGCCTGGGCAGAGGAGAACACGCGAGCGTCGATCTTCGCTGCTTTCCGCCGCAAAGAAACGTTCGCGACATCGGGCACGCACATCCGCATCCGCTTCTTCGGCGGGTGGGACTATGCGAAGGGCCTGACGAAGCAGAAGAACTGGGTCGCGACGGCTTATGCGAAGGGCGTCCCCATGGGCGCCGATCTGCCCGCGGCATCGCCCAAACGCGCACCCAGCTTCGCTGTATGGGCGGTGAAAGACCCGAACGGGGCAAATCTGGATCGCGTTCAGATCATCAAGCTCTGGACCGAGGGCGATGGGTTCAAGGAGAAAGTCTTCAATGTCGCGCTGTCGAACAATCGCAGAGTCGATCCCAAGACAGGTCATGCGACACCTGTCGGCAACACCGTCGATCTGAACACCGCGACCTATAAGAACACGATCGGCGCCACGGAATTGTCGGCGACATGGAAAGATCCGGAGTTCGATCCGGCGAAGCCGGCGGTCTACTACGCGCGCGCGCTTGAAATCCCGACACCGCGCTGGACGACGATCCTGGCCGTGAAGGATCACCTGCCGATCCCCAACAACGGGCGCGCGATCCTGCAGGAGCGTGCCTGGGCATCGCCGATCTGGTTCACGCCACGCGCGAAAACCGCGCTCAACACCGGGAAGGGCAAGAGGACATGAGCGAAGTCATCGCGTTCCCCCTCCGCAGGGTTGTTCCAAAGCCTCCCGTCGTACATGGGCCGGAAGTTCTCCCCGATGCGGGCGCGTGGGGGGTCTGTCCCTGGAGCGAGACGCTTACAGAGTACGACAAGCGCAATATCGGTCTTTTCTACCGCCTCATGCACGACGAGTCGGAAGGCGCCAGCGAAGCCGACATCGCGCGCGACGTATTCGGATTGACCTTCTGGTTTCAATCCCAGAAAGCGCGGCTGATCGTGCGCTCGCATATGCGGCGCGCGCATTGGCTGGCGGACAATGTGTTTCCGCTTCTGGGTTGGTGAACAGGGTACTCTTGGCGCAGGTCTCGCCTCCCCGGAGGGCTGGCGCTGAAGAGAGGGGGCAGGCGCGCGACTTTGGGGGCAAGCCGCGCGCCAACTCCGCGTAATTCGCGTTTCAGCGTGCCGGGTGATCCCGACCGCGGTCCAGATTTAGAAGCCAGTATGATGTGTCGGTTCTGCTCTTTTTTCTATCGGCAGGATCGCCGGAGGATTTCTCTTCGAATTTTGCTTGGCCATATTCCAGCGATTGTGATCCTCGGGTTTTCCTGCGCGTTCGCAGCGCCGGGCGCGGCGGAGCCTCTGGGGTCTGACGCGAAATCCGAAGGGAAAGACAATAACGACGCGGGCCGTATCGAAACCATCGTCGTGACAGGCCGCGCGCGCAATCTTGAAGGCGTCGCGCAATCGGCGAATGCGGGCGTTGTCGGCGCCCGCGATATCGCATCGCGCCCCATTTTCCGGCCCGGCGAGATCGTGGAGAACGTGCCGGGCGTCATCGTCACCCAGCACAGCGGCAGCGGCAAAGCCAATCAGTACTTTCTGCGCGGCTTCAACCTCGATCACGGCACCGATCTGGCGGTTTCGGTCGATGGCATTCCGGTGAATATGCCCAGTCACGCGCATGGCCAGGGCTACGCCGATCTGAATTTCGCGATTTCCGAACTGGTGCAGGAAGTCGATTACAAGAAAGGTCCGTACTACGCCGATGTTGGCGATTTCGGATCGGCGGGCGCCTTCGATCTGCGTCTTTACGATGTTCTGCCCCAGAGTTTGGCGGTCGCCGAAGGTGGTTCGTTCGGTTATGGCCGCGCGCTCGTCGCGGACAACGCATCTGTCGGCGCAGGCAACCTGCTTTATGCCGCGCAGCTAGAGCACAATGACGGCCCCTGGGACATTCCCGACGACGCGCGCAAGGTGAACGGCGTTCTGCGCTATAGCCAGGGCGGCGAGGGCGAAGGCTTTTCGCTGACGGCAATGGCCTATCACAATATCTGGCATTCCACCGATCAGGTTCCGGACCGCGCGATTGCGGAGGGATTGATTGATCGCTGGGGTGCGATCGATCCGTCGGACGGGGGTGCATCGGGACGTTATTCGCTGAGCGGAGAATGGCACGCGCGAGATGACACCAGCTCCACGCAGGTCATGGTCTACGGCTTGCACTACGACCTCGATCTGTTTTCGGACTTCACCTATTTCCTCGACGATCCGTTGCACGGCGATCAGATCGAGCAGCAGGACAATCGCTTTGTCTTCGGCGGCAAAGCGCGGCACATCTGGTTCGGCTCGTTGTTCGGCCGCGACAGCGAGACGACGGTCGGCCTCGACGTGCGCAACGACGATATCCGCAACGGCCTGTTCCACACCGAAGACCGCGTGCGGCTTGCCGCCGTGCATGTGGACAGCATCGTGGAGACGAGTGCGTCACCCTATGTGCAGAACGAAACGCACTGGACGCCGTGGCTTCGCACGATCGCCGGCCTGCGCGGCGATTTCTACTGGTTCGATGTCGACAATATCGAAGGCGGCAATTCCGCCGACCGCCACGCCGCGCTGCTGAGCCCGAAGCTCGGCCTGATCCTCGGGCCCTGGGCCGATACGGAGCTTTATCTGAACGGCGGCTACGGCCTGCACAGCAACGACGCGCGCGGCATTGCGTCTGCCGCGAATCCGGCGACGCCGTTGCCGCGGTCAAAAGGCGCGGAAGTGGGCGCGCGCACGGCGATCATCCCGGGTCTGCAAAGCTCCTTGTCCGTCTGGCTGCTCGATCTCCAATCCGAACTCGTCTGGGACGGCGATGCAGGCACGAACGAACCCGCGGGCCCAACGCGCCGCTACGGCATCGAATTTTCTAATTTCTATACGCCGGCGAAATGGCTCACCGTGGATGCGGACTATGCGTGGTCGCACGCCCGCTTCACCGACCATGAGCCCGGCGGCGATTTCGTGCCCGAAGCGCTGGTCGCCACGTTCGATGGCGGAATGGCGGTGCACGATCTGGGTGGCGCGCTCAGCAAGGTCTCCGGCGGATTGCGCCTGCGCTATTTCGGCCCGCGGCCGCTGACGCAGGATGGGAGCGTGCAATCGCATGCGACAACGCTCGTTTATGCCGATCTCGCCTATGACATCCTTCCGCGCTGGCGGATCGCGTTCGACATTTTCAATCTGCTGAACGCCAAGGCGAGCGACATCGACTACTATTATACCTCGCGCCTGCCGGGCGAACCGCTATCGGGCGTGAACGACATTCACACGCACCCCGCCGAGCCGCGCGAGTTCCGCGCTTCGATAGACATCCGGTTCTAGCGCCTCTCACGCGATCGCCGGTTTGCGCCCCGCGCTTGCCCCCGAAAGGGCTAAACGGAATCCGCGATCTTCCGATCAGGTATCAGGAGGGAGCATTCGCGCCAGTGCCGGACGCTTCCCGCCGCAATGATAGGGGTCAGGACCATGGTCGCGATTGTCACCGGTGCCGGATTGGGTTTGGACACGAGTTCGGCGAAGGTTTTCGCGGCGGTCGGCCAGCAAGGCGGTGAACTTGGCGACGCCACGTTCGGCCGCTATGGCGAGAACGTCTACGTCAACGCCGCCACCGGCAATTTGGCAATCGACCGCACCGACGAGGTGCTGATCGGTCAGGGCCCCGACGACATCATCACGCGCAGCTACAACAGCCTGAGCGGCAATCAGGGCTATCTCACGCAGCACGACTGGCAGATCAGCGACAGCCGCGACATCACCGCTCTGACCGGCCTAGTGAACGCACCGGGCAGCACGGTTACACGAATCGATTCCGACGGTTCGAACACGACGTATACATATGACGGCGCGAGCGGTGCCTATGTTTGCCATCAAGCTGGCAGCGCAGAATACCGGCTGACGTTCGACAGCAAGCAAAGGAACGTTGTCGGGATCGCGCTCAAGATAGCCAAGCAAACGCGGCAGCTTTGGCTCAGGCGTTGTGGCGTGGCGTATTTGCATGAGAATGGTTCCGGAAAGCAGCCTAACGGACGCATTGATCATAAAACATTGCCAGTTCGACGGCTTGAATAAAAAGCGCGTCACCCCCAACAAAAACCGCTAAACGGTTTTCGCGATATTCCGATAGCTTCGGGTTAGCGATCAGACGCGAGACCACTATAAGGCCTGCGTCCAGGATGGCATTGCCAGATCAGATCGAACGATCCTGATTTGAAGCCAGCATCGCATCCAAGTCCCGCTTTAGCCTGACCGCGTCTTCTAAGGAAATGGTCACGGAAATATCTCTCGGCGGGTGCCACGCGGACCGGAAGTGCAGGGAGACGGCTTCAAACCGTCTGTCTATATGCGAATAGGCATGCGGCGGTTCACTCACAAGCGTCTCCCAGACACGATCAAGAGTGCGGCACGGACGGCGGCATCTGGAACAAGATAGTCCCTATCAAGCCGAGCAACAAAAGCATGAGACCCGCCGCGAGGACCAAGCCAAACCGTATTACAAATAATATGATCGATTGCTGGTTCATTGCCGAACGCTCGTTGAAGCTATCGCTTTTTCGTCGGGGATTTTTAGGTGCTTTTCGCGCCAGGCTACACACGCTTTGTAGGTATAGACGTAGACGGCGTGCAGGGTGCGGGCGTCTTCGTGCAGGAAGGTGGCTTCAGTTTCACGTTCGCTCGCTATGCCACGGCAGTAGACACTGGACGTGCCTGCTTCCGTTGACCCGCTCGTCGCCTCGCTCAGATCGTCCGCGATCACAGATTCCGGGCGACTGGCGCACCCCAAAAGAACAGGGCCGACAAGCGCCGCCAGAAAAATGCTCCGTGCCCCGCAAGAATTCATCAACCCACTGCCCCGCAGCAGTACCCCGCGAAAACCGCTAAAGCATTTCAGACTGTCGATCAAGGTTTTTGCCATATCTCAGCAATTTTTGTTTCATTTTGTTGCTATTTTCCTATAGCATTAAATCGAAGCCCCGGCTCGCGATCGGGGCTCTCGCACAGATTCAAGGGATGGAGGCTGAAAGACGCGCCGGGTTGCTTCCCGCCCAACAGAAATTGCGATGCGAGAGCGTGGCATATTTCTGCCAATTCGCCTGCACTCGGCGCAACTTCCCGCGTTTGGCAATCAGCGTTTAATCATCACTTCGAGCCGTACGGCTTGTGGCGTCGCGATTTCCAATTGCAGCCAAGGCGTATTGAAGCCTCTGGGTAATTTCCGAGAGATCATACGAAAGCGTATTGATGTCGGTATGGGTATCGCTCTGCCCTGATTTGCGGGCGATTGTTTCGACGCGTTCCCGAAGCGCTGAGTATTTGCGACAAAGCCTACGCAGCTCATCGGCGGGAAATGCCATGACTCGAAGGTCCGTTTCGGCAGTTACCGTGCATGTGTACTTCGCCAAATGGCGAAGCGCTTCTGCGCCCACGGCGTCACCCGGCCCCAAATCCCAGAACTCACTTCCCATTTCAGCGTGCGCTACCCCGTCAACGATGAGGTAGAACTCATCCGCGTCCTTTCCTTCGACTGTGACTTGCGCATGTTCCCGAATGACCGAAGCAGTAGGGACCTCCAAAAGCTCGGTAAGGGTTTCGATGTCGAACCCACGAAACAGGGGCTGTCGCCGCAGCATGCTCCAGGTGATGGCAAAGCGACGTCGGCTTAATCCTGTGACAAATCCGTTTGCGATGATGCCGATCGGCAAAGCAAACAGCGCCAACCCGGCAATCATCGTCACACCGGCAATCAGTTTTCCCAGCGGCGTTACCGGCGAGATATCGCCGTAGCCAACCGTTGTCAGTGTCGTAAGCGCCCAATACATCGCGCCTGGCATTGTACCAAGCGCCTTGGGCTGTACAGAGCCTTCCACGAGATACATGAGTTCGCCGGACAGACAGGTGAATGCCAAGAGCAATATGGCGGAGGCCAGCAAAGCGGAGCGCTCGACAAAAAGCACGTTCAGAAGGGCTTGGAGCGTTTGCGAATAGCGCGCCAGCTTCAGCAGCCGAAACAGCCTAAAGATTCGCAGGACGCGGAGGTCGAGGCCAAAAAATATGCCCAATATGCTGGGTGCGAATGCAAGAAAATCGACCACCATGAGCGGCTGTAGCGCAAACGCAACGCGTCCGTAAATTCTACCGTGTACTTTCACTCGTGGATCCTCCACGCAGGACCACAAGCGAAGCAGGTACTCGAAAAAATAAACGACCAGAGACGCGCGCTCAAAGGCGACAAGCGCTCCGTGATATCCCGCATCGACATATGGGATCGTTTCCAATGCCACTGCTACGACGTTGGCCACGATTAGACCGATGAGACAGCCTTCGATCCATCGTCCCGTGGGGCTGTCGTGTTGGCCTTCCTCAAGCAGCACGTGAATCCATTGTCTCACCCGGCGAATAGCCGATTTTGGCGTGTCTGCTTCTTTGGCTTTTTGACTTGGCTTTGAAATTGCGCCTGGCGGCAGCACTTCAGCGAGCGCTTGAAAAATCAGGAGACGTGCCTTCCGCGCTCCGCTTTCGGACCTGTATCGGAGTTTCAAACCGGAGGCAGGCCCTCCAAGCGCGAAGCCCCAAAACTGGCCGTCCCGCTCAAGCGCACTCAGCTCAAACCGATTTGCACCCTGTTTCGTCTCTGACCTGTGCACGCTGGTGCCCCCGGGGGTGGCCATATCGTAGGCGAAAATAAAACGAAATAATAACGAAATATGTTGAGAAGTGCAAGAAACTGAAGTAGTTCTCCTCCCCAGCGTGCCAAGTTGGTGCAACCGTTGAAAATCGAGCTGAGGAGCAGGGCAGTATGAAACTGGGTGAAATGAACGAGCAGATAGCGGCCTTCTGTGACGTGCGAGCCAAGTCGGTCGTAGCGATTCAAAAGGAGACATTTCGCCGGCTGCGCGAAACGATCGAACAAGGGGAGCGTGTTGCGATTCCGGGGTTTGGCGTATTTTTGACCAAAGAAAGACCCGCGAAAGAAGGTGAGGAATCCACAAAGAGCATCCGTTTCAAGATGCAGGCGCGGACCGAACAATCGGAAAACGCTTCGCGCGCCGATCGCAAAGCCAAGAAGCAGGCGAACAGGAGCACGGAAGGGACGCGAGCAAAGGATGGTGAGACCGCCGCGGAATCCGCAGACCGCAAGGCGAAGAAGTTGGCAAAAAAGCTAGAAAGAGATGCCGCCAAACCAAAGGAAGACAACGCGGTTGCCTCTACTGCTGACGTTTCTCCGGCCAAAGAGCCGCAGTAGCGATTCAATATTTCGACGCGAGGTCGACGAATGCCTATCGTGGAATCGCTATATGTGCCTGTTCTGTATCGCGCCACAGAGTTGGGATGTGCCATGCCCGAAAGCATCGCCATTCTGCCCGATAACTTTTGTGAGGCGAACTCACGGTTGGAACTGATGGTCCGCGCGGAGAGCGTCACATTGCGCAATCTGTTTGAAAACGCCTCAGCACCACTTGAAAACTTCTTTTCGCTCGGCGAACACATTGTGACCGGCCACCGTGACGGACTGTCGTGGGAGGCTTGCCTGTTTGTGCCAACGAGCGTTGTAAGGCGAGATTCTGGCGCTATTGCCAATGCGATAGCCCTGATTTCCGCTTATCTGATGGACCTCTTCAAAGGACGACATGACCCCCAGATCAAGCTCAGCGTGGTGGTTGAGGAGAAGCATCAAGGGGATTGCAGAAAGCTTACCTACCAAGGAGATGCGTCAGGTGTTTCGGCTATGACAGCTCGCATTTTGGAGGTGGCCAACAGATAGCCACAAATATTGATGCAATGTTCCTGTAACCGGTCTAGCGTAGTGCCTTGCCAAACTTTGAAAAGTGCGGGGCGAAATGAAGCGAAAGCAGGCAAACAAGGAGGCCTCGATATCGGCGGTTGAGGCAGAAGCGCCGTCTCGTGGCACGCTCAAGGAAAAGGAACGCGGGGGTAATTGGCGCGAACATGCAGTTGCGCTTGAAGCCTATGTGAAAAGACCTGATGCTCAGCATCAGGATATTGATGTTTCGGACCTGCCGCCGGAACTTTTAAAGCAATTAAGTGTAGGGTTGTCTGACCCGCTCGGAGCTCAGCTCATAGAAATTTTTGGCGATCACGGCGGCTGCGCAAATTTGGATCAATTGCTGATCGGCTTGTATCGCAGGTTTCGCGTCGTCCAGAATCGGCGGTTCCTGCAAAACAAGATATGGCGAATGGTGCGCAAACGTCAGCTGGCCAAAGCAGACACGCGCGGAATGTTTTGCCTCGCTTCGTCGAGAGACAAGAAGCGTCGAAACAAGAAGAAATGAGCTTTATGGTATCACGGCGTCTAGTCGCTTTTGAGAGCCTTTCCCTTCCAACCGCGCTCTGAGCGCAGGGTAGGCTTTCATCAACGTATCGAGCCGTTGCCAGTCGATTTCCAAAAGGTTCGTATAACCAGCGCTGACTGCGGTTGTTACGCGCTGGCACGGCGCAAACAAAACGCTCTCCGCAAAAAAATCGCCGGGACCCAAAGTTAAATTCCTCATTCCGGCCAGGGCTTCCACCTGCCCGAAAATTATCAGGTAAGCTCGGGCGTGGCCTTCGTGTGTTAGCCTTACACTCTGCCCGGGAAACGCGAGATAAGGCCTCACGCAGGTCCGCAGCGCTGGAAATTCGCGCATAAACGGAAAACGTTCTATCATGGATTTGGTGTCGAACTTTTGCTCCAACTCCGGACGTCTGGTGAATTGTGCGGCAATCGCACGGCGTTGGGTATCGAGATCTTCGAACACGTCGACTGAAATCGTCGCCTCCATAAGGTGGCGCCGGTATTCGGCTTCCACCAAACCGAGCGCAACGAGTGTCAAGTAACGCCGCTGAACAGCGCCGGTGAATTTCGGGTAGGCCCGCTCGATCGCTTCCAGTTCGTTCTCCGTATCCTTCACGCGGTTTCCGAGAAGGTTCTTGAGTTGGCTGGAGATTTCCTTCCCGAATAATTTTGCACCGTTTGCCTCGCATTGGTCGACGAGTTCTCGGACAAGCAAAAGCTCGGCTACCAAAAACTCCATCCGGGCCGCGATTGCGGCCTTGAGCGGGCGATTCCACTCAAAACGCCGATGAAGCCAAAAGGTCACAACAAGATGTACGCCCGCTTTGCGGAGCTTCAGCAGTTCGGCGAGGTAGCCGTTGACACCGCCGTTCCGGAGCGCATTGAGCAAGCGATCGGCGTGATTGCGCAGCATGTCTGCATGATGGCGTGTGATGAGACCGCGCTCTCGAAAAGTCAGAACGGTATCGAGTTCGTGGTTGCACCAAGTGTCGAGGGCTTGGGCTATGTCGACCGAAGATTTTGCCGCTTTGTCTTTATGAGCCTGCGCTGGAATTACGAGTTTGCTGATTTCTTCGGCGTTGCAGCCCACGGCTGAGGCAACCTCGTCCAACTCCCGCCTTATGCGACGGCGCGCCAACGAAACCATCCGCGTGCGCAATGCCATATCGAGATCGTTGAACTTGTCCAACCGCAAGAACTGCATCAGTGGACGCAGAGTTAAGCCATTCAAGGCCAGAGTTGCTATGACGTAACCAATAGCAGTCGATACGATCAGATGCCGAACCGGCGAAGGTACCCCGTCCGTTGCCGTTGTTGCGAGCGCCAGGGCAACTGTAACAGCCCCGCGCATGCCGCCCCACCACAGTACGAGCTTGTAGGCCCTCTGAAGAGGCTTTGAAGCGCCGATCGCGCTGAACGTCGGCATCATGCCGCCGATGACGACTCCCCGAGATGCCAATGCTGCGATGAAGACTACTGCGACGTTTACAACATCGCGCCACGAAAACACATCGAGCGCGCGAGGGATATACATCGCGCTAATGATGAAGATAAAAGAAGTTGCCCAGAAATCGAGCTGCTCCCAAACGTTGTGTAAGATTTCCCATGATCCCGGTGAAACGCGGGTTCGACTCCCGGAACCGACGAAAGTCGCCAGCGTCACGGTCGCCACAACGCCCGAGATACCCAGTATTTCGTTGCTCACGACAAAAGTGAAATATGCAAGCGCGACAGTAAGCGTCACCTCGGTCGTCACCGAATCCTGCAACAGCGATATCAGCGAGCCGCACAGCCGCGCCATGACATAGCCGAAGAACGCCCCGCCAAGGAGAGCGAGAACGAACTCCCGCGCCGCTTCGAGTATGTTTAGCTGGGTGCCGTGCGTGACCATATCGAGGAAAAGGCCGAATAGCGCGATGGCCGCGGCGTCGTTAAAAAGCGCTTCACCCTCAACAATGGCCGAAAGACGCTTTGGCGCGCCTGCCTCGCGGAAGATATTGATCACCGCCGCCGTATCGGTGGTCGAAACGATTGTCCCGAGCAGGAGGCAGGGCAAGATTCCTAGCCCTGTGGCCAAATCCAGCCCGTAACCGACGAATAGCGTGCAGAGCAATACAGCTACAAATGCGAGCAGCACCACGTAGCCGATGTCTTCCAGTATGTGGCGTACATCTACGGTCAAACCTGCAGAAAACAGCAGGGGCGGGAGGAAGATGTAAATAAAGGCGTCGTCAAGAAGACCGATCTGACGCAATCCGCTTGCGATCTGGCCGCCCAATCCGACGGCGCCGAGGTTGAGATAGCCTAACAGGCCAATCAAACATCCCAGTGCCGCAAGCACGAGCGTGTACGGTAGCATCAGGCGGCGCGCGATCGGCACCACGATGCTGATCGCCACCAAGAGCGCCGAAACGGCAAGCACACTCAGAATGACGGAATTCATTCGCGCAGAGGTGGGCTTATAAACGGAGCGCTAGGACAGAGTTGCCCTTCTCGATGCCGCTTCATTTCCAGGAATCATGAGCCGGTCCCATAGGAAAGCACTTTTACATTTTTCGATATTTGTCGCAACATTTCTTTTTTCGTCTCATATTTGTTACGGCAAAACGATAATGCGGGCTAAAAGCGCGCAGAGACAAATGGGGTATGTTGAGATAATGCGCCAATTGGTCGGCGGATAGGTTGCCCGCTGTAGGGGTGCGCCTATTGCGCGTTCGTCAGCGACAGCGCAACGACGATAAGCCTCAACTAGCTTCATCTTGAATTGCAGGCCATCGCGTTGTGTCGCTTCTCGCGTCACGCGGTTACGTTCTGCCTCGCTGCAGAGGTTAGGCGCTGCGTCAGAGGTATCCGAATGGCCCGGCACTTTTTTTGGCGAGGGGCTAAGGCTAAGGACGAATCTTGGAACTGAGCAAAGAAGCGGGCGCGATAGGAGGTGTCATGTGAAATTCTCAGCGCCGAGATCGCGGTAGAACTGCCTGAGGCGGTTCAGGTCGTTATAGAACCCGTCCTGAAGCCACGTTTGGTAAGCTGTGGCTGCTGCGTGATGCGGCATGTGCCGTCGCAATATTCCAAATGCCAGACGCGCCGCCAGCATCCCAGACATGATTGCACGCAACACGCCGTGTGAGGACGCAGGATCGAGGGTGGCCGCGGCATCGCCGACCACAAACCATGCCGGCCCTGCAGCTTGGTCCAGAAGACGCCACGTCACGTCGGCGCCTCGTGTTTTTGCACTGAGGGCTAGTCCGCGAAATTCCTCGGGCCGCCACCGCACGCCCATTTTCTCTTTGACGAACGGAAGATGGGTCCATTGATAAATGTCTGGGCGCACTTTTGCCCTCCACGTCCAGCCAAGGCGGTTGGCGGTGAAGCGTGGCGCATCGTCGCCCGCAGGATAGCTGCCCTCTATATAACCATAGCGCGCAACAAGCGGCGGCGAGTGACGCGAGATGGGAAGAGCAAACTTTCGGGCAAACAGGCGCCGATGACCGGATGCATCGATAACAATTGGCGCAGATATGTGTCCTGTATCGGTCTGCGCACCCATCACTACGCCGTTCGCAACTAGCGGAGACAAAGCCATGCATGGCTGGCGGATGTCCACCCCAAGGCGCTGGGCCTGCGTTAGAACCAGGCTGTCGAACAAGCTGCGCCAGACTTGGAAACCATGCCACGGATTGTCGTTGCTCCCGCCGAAAGCTTCGAAGCGCCGCTGCGCGTTCCATTCGAGCCAGATACCGGTGTGCCGTATGCTCGCAGCAGCTGTCAAAGCATCAGCCAATCCTAGTCGTTGCAGAAG
Source organism: uncultured Rhizobium sp. (assembly GCA_964498625.1). Taxonomy (GTDB): domain Bacteria; phylum Pseudomonadota; class Alphaproteobacteria; order Micropepsales; family Micropepsaceae; genus Rhizomicrobium. The sequence continues at coordinate 1,333 of CAZCJI010000034.1, read as the reverse complement.
CGGTTCTGTACCAGGGTGCAGTGTTTCTCCCGGACGTTCCCTGCCGAAGACCTCGCGCTCCACCAGGATCACACGCAAACCTTCTTTCGCACAGGTAATTGCGGCCGCGCCGCCGGCGGGGCCGCCGCCGATGATCAGGACGTCGGTATGGTCGCGTCGCATTGCCAAGGCTTGCTGTTGCGGCTGAGCAAGACCTTCCTGCCATTCGTATAGGCGATGATCTGCTCACCGACATCTACCAGCACGGTGGCGATATCGTCGGGATCTACTGTTTCGGCGCCCGGACGAAAAACATGGAATCTGTATCCGAAAGTGCCCTCGATTTTCTGATGAGTTGCCTGTTCTGCTTCGGCAAGCTGCGGATCTTCGGTCGTGATCGGACAAAAGGACAACACGGCCCAACTCGATTTGGCTGTCATGATGGACTTTACCGCCTCAATCCTACGCGCAGCGCCATACCGTTCGAGGATTTCCGGATCGCGAATACCAAGGCTCCAATAAATCGCAGCCATGGCGAGGATGCGCCTCTGGTATTCCTTGCTGTCAATTTTCTGCAATTCGACGCCGGTAATTTTTTGCGCGATGTCGATGTAATCCACGCGCATAATGTCGGGATAGGCACAGACGAGGCGCCCACCGATTGTCTTCAAGCGCGGGCCGGTGACGCCGTCCCATGGCAGGAGTGTGCCATCCGGCAGAGGCATGGTTCCAATTTCAGCGTCAGTCAAAGGCGCGATGGTGGGCCATGGATAATCGAATTGCGGTCCACGTTTCGCCGGGGCGAATGTGCGAGTGCTATCGGGCGCGATTGCCGGCCAGTAACTGCCCAGCGCGGCGCAAAGCTTTACGTCTTCAACGAACGGAGTTCCCAAGCCATAGCCCTGCAGAAATCTCTGTAACGGCTGATCGGGATCACTAAAGAAAATACCTTGGCTGGCGTCCCAACCCGGGTCGAACAATCCGGGTGAAGAGTCTGGCAGACCGGTTGATAGTTTGTTCGAGACACCATTTGATTTCTGTTGCGGGCAACTGTCCATCGGCTGTGATACCAGCGTTGTCACGGTCGTGTCGTTTATGCTGAAGCCTGCGGGCAGGGTCACATTCGCGGCGATGCGCCTCTGGGATAGGGTGAGTGGCGGAATCGCCCATAGACCTTCGCGCAGCGCCGCAGGCACGTCGTCTTGCCACCATCGCATCATTTCGCGCTGGTCGATCCGGGGGAAAAAATCCGGCGGCGCAACCAGGCAATACGCGGGCAAGTGTACGTTCACTTCGCCAGCGAGCGCAGCGCATGTTGCCTCGATCCAGCCCTCGCCTGCGAAGTCTATATAAT